>JAHJAR010000031.1 GCA_018814045.1 Planctomycetota bacterium
ATATATATATAGTACCAGATTAGTGGCCAAAGTCAAACCCATTACGAATGCGAATCTGCTCAACAGCCGAAAGAACGCCGTAACCCCCGTTCCCCGCTACCAGTTATCCCGCCTCAAAAACCGCAGTTGCGGAATCGCTGGCGCGGCGGGGCCTGTTCACTGATGGAACGCGGGGCGGTGCAACGAGCACGCCCGTTGCCCCGCCCCGCGTGGTCTTTTTCGCTTGCCGCCGGCCCCCTGGAACAGCGACCGGGCACGGCCTACAGGTCCTCTAGTTGGCGAGGACACCCTCCTCGAGCACGTTACGCAGCTTGCCCAGGGCCTTGTTCTGTATCTGGCGCACGCGTTCCTTGGTGACCCCGATCATCTGACCCACCTGTTCCAGGGTCTTAGCGCGGGGCCCGTCGGCATCGTCGCCAATCTCGTCGAGGGCAAAGCGAGCCCGGATGACGCGTTCCTCGGTCTCACTGAGCCTGGCGCGGTTGTTCCCCAGAATCATCTTCAGTTCCTCCACACAATCACCCTCGACGCCCCGGCGCTTCTGCTCGATGAAGTCCCCCTTCTCCAACGTCGGGTCGAACTCGGTGGGGAAGTGCCCCCGGTGCCGCGCCGTGCGGGTCGCCACCCGGGCGAAGCTCTTCAGGATGGCGCGACAGGCGTATGTGCTGAATTTGAACCCGCGCGAGCAGTCGAACTTGTCCACGGCCCGCAGCAGGGCCAGGTTGCCCTCGCTGATCAGATCGGCGAAGTCGACCGCGGTGATCTTGGTACGCTTGCCCATCGCCAGCACCAGCGGCACATTGGTCCGGACGATGTCGCTGCGTGTCTTGCTTGTACGGTTTTCCCAGCGCAGCAACTCGCGGGCCGCCTCGGCGCTGAGTAGCTTGTTCTCGTACTGCCGGAGTACGCGCATTACGCGGAAGCGGCAGTAATTCAAACGCAGGAACAGGTGTTGCTCCTGGTCCGAGGTAAGTGCTTGTCCTGTAGTCGGAGCCAACAGATCGACGCCGCTATCGTCGTTGTTGGCGCGGCGCGGGTCGCGCGGGAACGACTCCATCAGAATCTGCTCGGCTTCTTCGCGTTCGAAGAAGGGGTTGTATACGCACTCAGCGGGCTCGCACAGGCGTTGTTCGAGCGTCTGCTTGTCGGCGGGAGAGAGTGCTCGTCGAACAGCCGGCGCCGGCAGCTTCGCTTCGGGCTTCAGTTTCCGGAGAGCGGAGGCCGTGCTCGGTCCGTCGGGCGACACCATACGATGCTCCTTTTCCTTCCAAACCCATCCCAAATGTAGACAGTTGGCGCACGCTGAGCCCGTCGACCCAACTGCGCAGTTTCCGCGTATCCGCTTGAAACGCAGCGGGCGCACTCTATTTATCTGTCGTTACGAAGCCGCTTGCCCGACATTGGGGGAGCCTACCAACATCAGTCGCCGGGTGCGGCGTCTATGGGGAGCCTTGCGATAGAATTATAGCCTCTGGTCAAGGCCGCGGCAAACCGAATCGCGACAAAAACCTGCCATGATAAAACGTCACGCGCGCTGTCCGCTTAGCTAACATGCGCATTATTCGTACCTTAGAGCTTCAATCGGGTCAAGTCCGGCCGCCGCACGCGCTGGATATAGTCCGAAAGAAATACCAACCAAAGCTGAGACGGCGAAGCTCAGACCGACCCCCCACCACGGTACGATTGTCTGCCAGTCGACAAACCAAGTCACCAGCCACGCGAACCCAATGCCCATGATGATTCCGATAACCCCGCCCGAGATGCTCAGGATCATGGTCTCGACCAGGAACTGCGCTGTGATGTGGTAGCGCTTGGCCCCCAGCGCACGTCTGATACCGATCTCGCGTGTGCGCTCGGTCACCGAGGCCAGCATGATGTTCATGATTCCGATCCCACCCACGAGGAGCGAGATGCCGGCGATGCTGCCCAGCACAATCTGCCACGTCCGCTTTGACCGCTCAGCCTGTTGCAGCAGCTCGAGCGGAACGACGACCGCGTAGTCCGCTTCGCGGTGTCCGTGCTGGAGGATGCGCTGGGCCTGACGGGCGGCGGCCAGCACGTTCTCCTGCTGATCGACGTGCAGGTAGACGTCGCTCAACTGTATCCGCTTGATCTCACGCGAACCGCGCGTCCATTTGACCTTCAGATCCCCGTAACGCTGCGTTTCCGTCGCCAGCGGGATGTACAAGTCACGATTCACATCGCGGGCCCCCAGCCCTTTGGCCGGGCTGCCGGCGGTTTGCACATCCTGCAACACTCCAACCACTTCGTACGGTATCGGACCGGTCGAGCGGCTCAGCACGGTGACGTTGCGGCCCAGGGGATCCTCGTGACCGAACAGGCCGCGCGCCGCCTCGGCGCCGATCACACAGACTTTGTGGCGATAGCGGGAATCGGTGGCGGCCAGAGATCGTCCCCGCGCGACCTGCACGTTCACCACGCCGAAGAAGTTATCGGTTGTCCCCAGCACGCTGCCCTCGAACTTGCGCGACACGTAGGTCATCGTGTCGGCCACTTCGCGCATCAGCACAATGTCCTTGACGTGTGGCAGTCCCCGCAGACGCGTGACATCGTCCCGCGTAATCCCGTAGGTCAGCACCGACGTATTCGCGTCGTTGGCCTGTTGTGAAGCTGGGGGCTCGGTGCTGCGAATAATGATGTTGTGGCTGCCGAGCAGGCGAATCGACTCCATCTGCTCCGCGGAGGCACCTTCGCCGATGCTCAACATGCAGATCACCGCACCGACGCCGAAGATCATCCCCAACGCCGTCAGGAACGAGCGGAGCTTGTGGGCGCGCAGGGCGCGCCACCCCAGCAGGAACAGCTCCCAGGATAGCAGGGTTCGGATCAGCATGCGGTGTTCTCGACTTTGGCGCGATTCCTCACCGACCGCCCGGATCAGGGCCAACCGCTGTTCGCAAGACTGCGGCCGCTCTCAGCCTCCCAGACCCTGGGGCCGCGGCGGCGGCGGGAGCTCGATGGGCCCGAAACGCTCTTCGTGGGCCTTGATCGTCTGCTGCAATCCGATCATCAGCCGCTTGGCGTTCTGGGGCAGGAGGATGATGCGGTGCGAGATCTTGACCGACGGAGAAGCCTGCTTCGGCAGCGGTGAGTTGGCGCCCAGATAGAGCACGATCTCGTCCGGCGAACCGGCTAGCGCGAACATGTTCGCGTAGATCGTCTCCATGTCCACCGTATCCAACTGGACCCGCTGATGCTGATCGGGGCCCTGCGAATCCTCTTCGCCAAAGATCATGTCGAAACCTCCACACGAACAGCGCTGCTGCGGCCAGAAGTCGTTTCGCGACCACACGGCGCGGGCTGACAGCCCGCATTTGCACAGGCCATTAGCCGGTGCCACACCCCCTACTGAGGCTATGAAACCACTGGTAGTCTAGGTGCTGAGGCACATGCGAACAAGCGCCGCCATGGTCCTATAGGATCCGCTGGCGGACAGGTCTGCACGCATCAGCCTAGCGCGAGCGCGGCGCGCGGGCCGGGCGGCGCAGACCAGCACGCGCTTCCAGCCACAGGTCGCTGACGAGACCAGCCTGAAAGCGGCGGCACCCCAGCGCGGCCACCATGGCGGCGTTGTCGGTGCAGTATTCGAGGGAAGTCAGATGCAGCCGCAGCCCGGCTTTCTGGCAGGCTCCGGCCAGACCTGCCCGCAGGGCGCTGTTGGCAGCCACGCCCCCGCCGACGACGACGTCCGATACACGGGCGTGCCGGGCCGCGGCCAACGTCTTGGAAACCAGCGTCGCAACCAGCGCGGCCTGAAAACTGGCAGCCACATCGGCGATCTGCGCCGACGCCAGGTGCGCAACCGAACCGTACTTCCGGCCGTGGCCATGGACGTGGTACAGAACGGCGGTCTTCAGCCCGCTGAATGAGAAGTCGAAGTGGGGCTTGTCGATCCAGGTGCGGGGGAAGCGGATTGCCGCCGGGTTGCCCGCCCGCGCCACGCGATCGATCGCCGGGCCGCCGGGGTAGCCGAGTTCGAGCAGCGCCGCCACCTTGTCGAACGCCTCGCCGGCGGCATCGTCGGTCGTTTGCCCGAGCAGGCCGATATCGAGAAAATCCCGCACCAGGTAGAGCGACGTGTGGCCACCACTGACAACCAGAGCGATCGCGGGCCAGGGCGGCGTCTCGCTCAGCAACGCGGCGCTGGTCGCGTGGGCCTCGAGGTGGTCCACTTCCACCAGCGGCAGGTCGCACGCCAACGCCAGCGTCTTGGCCGCCGTGATACCGATCAGCAGCGAACCGACCAGCCCCGGTCCAGCGGCGACGGCGATGGCGCTAAGATCCTGGTAGCGCAGACTGGCCTGTTTCAGAGTCTCCTCGATGACTGGTCGAACGTGCTCGATGTGCGCTCGGGCGGCGATCTCGGGCACGACGCCCCCATACCGGGCGTGCAGGTCAACTTGCGAACTGACGAGGCTGGCGCGCACGTGCCGCCCATCGACGACCACCGCGGCGGAGGTCTCATCACACGAGGTCTCTATGCCCAGGATTGTGCAGCTCGACACTTCATCCGCCTCGGCAACACGGTCAGGTCCACATCCGCCCGCAATATACCGCAAAAGCAGGTGTGCGACGCGCGCGATGCGCTGAAGGCCGCGCCGACGCGCAACTGTGCCCGGGAGCGGCAGCAAAGCAACGGGCTGGCGCTCGCGAATACCGCGCGGCGCCAGCCCGCACCGTTTGCAGACTGTGGTCGTCCGGTTCTCAGCAGACCGAAGCGGTAACCTCGTTGGTCCAGCCGTCGGCGCGCGGGCCGGCGGCGACAACTTCAGGCAGAGCGGCGTCTTTGAACTGCTCGAAGTTCTTTTCGAACAGGCCGGCCAATTTGCGCGCTTGCCGGTCGTACGCCTCTTTGTCCGACCAGGTGCCACGGGGGTCGAGCACGTCGCCGGGAACGTTCGGAGCCTCCATCGGAACCATGAAACCAAAGTGCGGGTCAACCTTCACGGGCGCGCTGGCGAGCCAGCCGTCGAGGACGGCGTTCAGCAAGGACCGTGTGACCTTGATGCTCATGCGCGAGCCCACGCCGTATGGGCCCCCCGTCCAACCGGTGTTGACCAACCAGCAATCGGCGTCGTGCTGCGTGAGCTTTTCGGCCAGCAACTCGGCGTAGACCGAAGGATGACGGGCCATGAAGGGCGCCCCGAAGCAGGCACTGAAGGTCGCGGTCGGCTCGGTCACGCCGGACTCGGTCCCGGCCAGTTTCGCGGTGTATCCACTGATGAAGTGGTACATCGCTTGCTCCGGAGTCAGTTTGGCGATCGGCGGCAACACTCCGAAGGCATCCGCAGTGAGCATGATCACGTTGCGCGGGTGCCCCGCCATTCTGGAAGGCACGATGTTCGGGATGTGCCTCAGCGGGTACGAGGCGCGGGTGTTCTCGGTTACACAGTCGTCATTCAGGTCAACGCTGCGCAATGCCGGATCCAGCGCCACGTTTTCGAGGATCGTGCCGAAGCGACGCGTGCATTCGTAGATTTCCGGCTCGGCGGCGGCGGAGAGCTTGATGACCTTCGCGTAGCAGCCGCCCTCGAAGTTGAACACGCCATCGTCTGACCAGCCATGCTCATCGTCGCCGACGAGTTGGCGGCTTGGGTCGGCCGAGAGCGTGGTCTTGCCGGTACCGGACAGGCCAAAGAATATGGCCACATCGTTCGGGTTGTCCTTGGCGACGTTGGCCGAGCAGTGCATGGACAGCACGCCGCGCGCGGGCAACAGGTAATTGAGGGCCGAGAAGATCGACTTCTTGATCTCGCCGGCGTAGGCCGTCCCACCGATCAGAATCAGCCGGCGGGCCAGATTCAGGGCCACAAACGTGCCGCTACGGGTCTTGTCAACGTCCGGGTCGGCGTGGAAGTCGGGGCAGCACAGGACGGTGAACTCGGGCTTGAACTGTCTCATCCGCTTCGGATCACGCTGCTCCTGGATGAACATGTTGCGGGCGAACAGGCTGTGCCAGGCAAACTCCGTGATCACACGCACCGGGAGACGGTAATTCTCGTCCGCGCCGGCGTAGCAATCCTGCACAAACACGTTCTTGCCACGCAGATAGGCGCACATGCGCCGGTGCAGGTGCTTGAAGCGCTCTTCGGGGTACTTCACGTTGACCTTGCCCCACCAGATGTCGCCGCTGGTCTCCGGCTGCTCGACCACGTATTTGTCCTTGGCCGCCCGGCCGGTGTGTTGCCCCATGTTGACCACCAGCGGCCCCAGGTGCGCGATGCGCCCTTCATAGCGATGCACGGCGTATTCGTAGAGCGCCGGCGTCGACAGGTTCCAGTAGACGTCCCCCAATTGCGTCAGCCCCGCGTGCTCCAGCCCGTATGCACTGCTTAGATCAGACATTTCCATGACATGGCTCTCCGCGTCTTGATGTTCCGGGATTCCAGTAGCGGCCCGCGCCTCCTGCCGGCGGCGCCATGTAAGCGGCCAAGAACCGTCGGCAGCCGCGCCCCCGCCCGGAGCGGTCGTACGCGACCCCTCAGGCAGAAGGCGTAGTCTGCTGTCTTGATCGGCGTTCGAACCCACCTCCTTCAACCAGACCAGACCGGCCAGGGGCCCGGCGTGGCCCGGCGATGGAGCGTTGGCGACGATCCGTGGCCCCCTGGCAGGCAGGAGCAAAGGGGCTATTCAATGTGCACCCCCTTCTCGCCGATGCCGGAGTGTACCGCCGGTGCATGCCGTCCAGAAGACGGTACGTCGGGGACATGCGCGCGGTCGCAGCAAGTGAGCCGAAATGTCGTTCCTTCCTGATCCGGATGAGCATCACGATTTCTCGATTGAGCAGCTTGGCCCGCGCAAGGTGGACACACCCTACCGGGCGTTCCACTACGTGTCCGATGACGAGCGCACCCTGCACAACACGACCGTACGTCCGATCGTCGAGACGGAGCCGCGGGGCGAAGCCGAGCGCGCGCTCGGCTTTGAGTTGGCCGGTCCGCGAGAACGGATCTACTTCGACGCCGCCAAGACACGCTGTGGCATCGTCACTTGCGGTGGGCTCTGTCCGGGGCTCAACGACGTCATCCGCGCCCTCGTGCTTCAGCTTTACTACTACTATGGCGTGAGGCTCATCTACGGTTTCCGCTACGGCTTTGAAGGCCTGGTGCCGCGTTTCGGGCACGAGGTGGTCATGCTGGGCCCCGACTCCGTAAGCCACATTCACCAACGTGGCGGGTCCATTCTGGCATCGTCTCGAGGTCCGCAGGATCCCGAAGAGGTGGTCGATGCTCTGGAACGGCTCAATCTCCAGGTGCTCTTCTGCATCGGCGGGGACGGCACGTTCCGCGGCGCGTTGGCACTGCACCGCGAGATCCGTAAGCGCAACCTGAAGATCAGTATCATCGGCGTGCCCAAGACCATCGACAACGACATCCCCTTCACAGCCCGTACGTTTGGCTTTGATACGGCCTGCGCCGTGGCCTCCCAGGCCATTTCCGGCGCGCACGCGGAGGCGACCGGCGCCTACAACGGCGTCGGACTCCTGAAGCTGATGGGCCGGCACGCGGGTTTCATCGCCGCGCACGCGGCCCTCGCCAGCCGCGACGCAAACTTCGTGCTGGTACCCGAGATCGATTTTGAACTGGGCGGTGCGAACGGCTTTCTGCCGCACCTCTTCCGGCGCGTGCGGGCCCGGCGGCATGCCGTCGTGGTCGTGGCGGAGGGGGCCGGACAGGCCTTGTTCGAGGAAGACCCGCAGGGCGCCCAGGTCACCGACGCGTCCGGAAACGTGCGCTTCAAGGACATCGGTGTACTGCTGCGCGAGCGAATCAGCCAGTATTTGGGACTGATGAAAGTCCCCTTCACGCTCAAGTACATCGATCCGAGCTATCTGATCCGATCGGCGCCCGCGACCGCCAGCGACTCGCTGTTCGCCGGCATTCTCGGGCAAATGGCCGCCCATGCGGCGATGACCGGCAAGACGGCGATGTTCGTCGGCTATTGGAACGAGCGGTTCACGCATGTTCCGATCGCAGCCGCGGTGAGCTGCACCAAGCGGCTCGACCCCACAGGCAATTTCTGGCAGAGCGTGGTGGAGTGCACCGGGCAGCCGCGCACGCTGGTCAACAACGGCGAGGAACTGGACGACGTCGAAGAGGCGCTGCTGGTGGATTCCCACGTCCTGGCCTGACGGAGCGGATCCACTGCTGCTTGTGATGCGGATGCGACCAGTCTGACTGGACCGCTTGGTCAAGGTCGCCTGTCCGCGGGTTACGCACCTTAAGAGGCCGCGCGGCAATCGGGCCAGGCCGCGTCGCAGAAGACGAGAGCCATGGGAGGTTCGTCGCGACATCAGGCGGCCGGGCCGACGCCGCCGCCGGCGATGACACGCGGCCGGTACATCGGTCTGTTCATAGCCATCGCTCTGTTCGCGTTGCCGTGGTGCGTTCAGTTCCCGGGACTGTCGGTCCAGGGACACCGCATCCTGGGCGTGTTCCTGGCGGCGATCGTGCTGTGGATTACCGAGGCGGTGCCGCTGTTCGCCACGGCCGTGATCATCATTCTGCTCGAAATCCTCTTGATCAGCGACCAAGCGCTGCTGGCGCTGCCGGAGGGGTTCAGCGCCCCGTCGTACCGCGTGTTTTTCGGGACGCTGGCCGACCCGGTGCTGATGCTGTTTCTGGGTGGGTTCTTCCTCGCGCACGGGGCAGCCAAGTTTGCTCTCGATCGCAACCTGGCCCGCGTTCTGCTGCGACCGTTCGGCACCTCCGCCCGGATGATCCTGCTCGGATTGATCGGTATCACCGCGGTGTTCTCGATGTTCATGAGCAACACTGCCACGACGGCCACGATGATGGCGGTCGTGCTGCCGGTCATGAGTCAACTGCCCGCCCGGGATCGGATGCGGACCGGACTCGCCCTGTGCATTCCCATAGCCGCCAACGTGGGCGGCATGGGCACGCCGATCGGCACGCCGCCCAACGCGATTGCCATCGGGGCGCTGGCCCGGGCAGGCCATACCGTCGGCTTCGTGCAGTGGATGCTCATGGCCATTCCGTTCGTGCTGGTCATTCTGCTGTTCGTCTGGCTGTTGATCGGACGACTGTGCGGCTTCGGCGGGAAGACGATCAAGCTGAGCATCGACTCGACCTTCGACACGTCCCGCTCGGCGAAGATCTTCTACGTGACGTTTGCCGCCACCATCGCGTTTTGGCTCACCGAACATTTGCACGGGCTGAGTTCCAGCATCGTGGGCTTCTTCCCGGTAGTGGTGCTCCTGTCGACGCGGGTGTTCAGCTCGAAGGACCTGCAAGCGCTCCAGTGGCACGTGCTGTGGTTGGTGGCCGGCGGCATCGCGCTGGGGCTGGGCGTGGGACGCTCTGGGCTCGATGTCTGGCTGCTCGGACTTATCCAGTGGCAGAACATGTCATCGGCTCTGATCATCGCCATGCTCTCGCTCGTCGCACTGGCGCTCAGCACGGTGATCTCGAACAGCGCGACGGCCAATCTGCTGGTGCCGCTGGCGATGAGCCTGGCCGCGTCCACAGGCGTTACAATGAACCCGGTGGTGGCGGCCGTGTTCGTTGCGATCGGGTCATCGCTGGCCATGGCCCTGCCGATCAGCACGCCGCCCAACGCGATCGCCATGAGCACCGGAGCCGTGCGCACCAAGGACATGGCCTTGCTGGGCCTCCTGGTCGGCGGGTTCGGCTGGGCATTGTTCCTTCTGTGTGCCCCCCGGCTTTGGGGCATGCTGGGAGTCCTGCCTTCATGAGTGCCGCGCGCGAGGACGCCTGCCGCTACGTGGTCATCTGCGTCGATGACGAACCAGAGTCCCGCGCGGCCCTGCAACGCGACGTCGCGCAGATCTGCGGGGCGGCGCTCGAGGTGCACGCCTGCACTGACGCCGAGCAGGTTCTCGAGTTGGCCGAGCGCCTCAGCCCGCCGGCCGCCCGCGTACCATTGATCATCGCCGACCAGGTGCTCCCGGGCCTGTCGGGAGCCGAGTTGTTGAGCACCCTCCACGAGCGGCGCGACTACCGCGCAACGCGAAAGGTGCTGCTCTCGGCCGGCGAGGCGACCGTTGACGTAAGACGGCTGCTGAACCAGGGGGCACTCCACCGCCATCTGGCCAAACCCTGCCCGCCCGATGAACTGCGGCACTGCATTCGCACGCTCTTGACCAGCTACTTCGTCCATCACGCCCCGGCGGACACGGAGCGTTTCCCGGAACTGGTCGCGACCGAACAGCTTCCCCGGGCTTTTCAGGCCAGCAGGCAGCGGCAGCGCGAGCTCGACTCGCAAGTCGAAGTACTCAAGCGCAGCTTTCTGGCGCATGCCGACCTGAGCGACGACGTCGTGGAAGACACCCTCGTGGGCGCAATCGACGAGGCCCTCGACAACCCGCCCCGCCGCGAGTACCCGGCCGGTACCGTTCTGCTGCGGCAGGACGAGCCCGTCGACACCGTTTCGATCCTAACGGACGGCTACGTGCAGCTTTCACGCCGGGCCAACGACCACGAGGTCATTCTGCACACGCACTCGGCCGGGCGCATCATCGGCCTGCTCTCGCTGGCCCATCGCCAGCGGGCGTTTTTCACCTGCACGGCGGCGATGGATATCACGGTCATCCCGCTCAGCCTGGAGCAGCTCGAGACCGCTCTACAGGCCAGCCCCTGGCTCAGCGGGTATTTCGTCACGGCCCTGATCCGTTCACTGGGTACGCGCAGCAAGCGCACCGCACAACTGAAGGTCGAGGTCGAAAACCTGAACCGCGCGCTGCGCCAGGAGCGCGACGAACTCGCCGATGCGTTGCGACAGCTCGAAGGCGCGCAGATGCGGCTGGTCGAGTCGGAGAAAATGGCCACGCTGGGTCAGCTCTCGGCGGGCGTGGCCCACGAGCTGAACAACCCCGTCGCTGCCATTCAACGGGCCGCGGACTTCGTCTGCGAAGACCTGCTGACCATGCTGGAGGAGTTGCCCGACGGCGCCGCGATCACCGCCACGTTGCGGGCCGCGCTGACGAACGAGCCGTTGTCCACGCCCGAGCAACGCCAGCGGCGAACGGCGCTGACCCAGACCTTGCACGACGACGCGCTCGCCCGGCGCTTGGTGAAGGTTGGAATCACCACACCGGAGGAATACCGGGCGCGCTTCGGGCGCCTGGCGGGTCGCAAGCGGGACCGCGCCCTGGCAGCGGCGGAGCGCTATAGCCAGTTGGGCGCTTCGCTGCGCAACATCGCCAGTTGCAGCCGGCGGATCGCCGCCCTGGTGAAGAGCCTGCGCTCCTACGCCCGCGCGGACGAAGCCCCGGTGGCCAATGTGAATCTACACGAGGGGCTGGAAGACACCTTGTTGATGTTTGGTGAGGCCCTGCGCACAGTGGAGCTCCAGCGGGAGTACGGCGACCTGCCGCCGCTCGAGTGCCGCGTCGGTGAGCTCAACCAGGTCTGGACCAACCTCATCGCCAACGCGCTGCAAGCCATGCACAATCAGGGTGTCCTGCGTATCGAGACCGACACACCCGACGACGCGCATGTGCGCGTGCGCGTCATCGACAGCGGCGCCGGCATTCCACCGGAGCAGCTCGAGAAAGTGTTCGAGTTGAACTTCACCACCAGACAGGGACAAACCGGCTTCGGGCTCGGGATGGGCCTGGCCATCTGCCGGCAGATCATCACGCGCCACGGCGGCACAATCGCGATGGAGTCGCAGCCCGGCCGCACCTGCGTGACGGTTGTGCTGCCGCGGCACTATCCACAACTGCCCGGGGAACGGGAGGCGTCATGAACCGCACCACGATACTCTGCATCGAGGATGAACCCGAGGTCCGCGACGCGCTGGTGCGCGACCTGACCCCCTTCGCGACCGTCTGCCGTATCGAAGCCGCCGAAGACGCCGACGACGCGCGGCAGGTGGTGCAGGAGTGCGGCGCGGCCGGCGATCGGCTGGGCTTGATCCTGTGTGATCACCTGCTGCCCGGCACGCTGGGTGCCGATCTACTGGTAGAGTTCAAGCACCGGCCCGCGACCGCCGCGGCGCGCAAAGTGCTCGTCACCGGGCAGGCCGGCCTGGAAGACACCGTCAAGGCGGTCAACAACGCCGACTTGGACCACTACATCGCCAAACCATGGACGCGCGACGGACTACTGGAGGTCGTACGGCAATACCTCACGGACTACGTGATCGACGAAGTGGAAGACGTGCTGCCCTACGTGAGTGTCCTGGACGGGCCGCGACTGATGGAAGCACTCAAGCACCGCGGCCAGAACGAATGAACGCCGCCCAGGATCATCGACCGGTTGTCGGTCGTTCGGGGTGAGTCCCACAGAGGAGTACCACAACATGCCGCTCGTTCCCATGCGCACGCTGCTGGACCACGCCGCCGAGAACAACTACGGGCTGGCCGCCATCAACGTCAACAACCTCGAGCAGTTTCAGGCGGTGCTGGCCGCAGCGGCGGCGACCGATTCGCCGGTAATTGTGCAGGCCACGCGCGGGGCGCGGGTGCACGCGGGCGATGCGTTCCTGCGTCACCTGGCGCTGGCCGCCGCCGAGACCTATCCCAAGATCCCCTTCGCGCTGCACCAGGATCACGGCAACTCGCTCGAAACGTGCCGCAGCGCCATCGAGCAGGGGTTTACCTCCGTCATGATGGACGGCTCGCTGGAGAGCGACGGCAAAACGCCGGCGAGCTTCGAATACAACGTCCAGGTCACGAAGAACGTGGCGGAAATGGCGCATGCCATCGGGGCCACCGTCGAGGGTGAATTGGGCTGCCTCGGGGGCGTCGAGGACGGGCACGGCGCGGGGTTGACCGCGGCGGAGGCGAGGCAACACCTGACCGACCCCGACCAGGCCGAGGAGTTCGTTGCCCAGACCGGCGTCGACGCCCTGGCCGTCGCCATCGGCACCAGCCACGGCGCCTATAAGTTCACCAAGAAGCCGACCGGCGACGTGCTGGTCATGAGCGTGATCGAGGAGATTCACCGCCGCCTGCCCAACACCCATTTGGTCATGCACGGCGCATCGAGCGTGCCGCAGAACCTGCTCGAGCAGATTCGGCGGTGCGGCGGCGAGATGAAACCCACTTACGGCGTTCCGGTTGAGGAAATCCAGCGCGGTATCCGCAACGGCGTCCGCAAGGTCAACGTCGACACCGACAATCGCCTCGCCATGACCGGCGCCATCCGGGAAGTGTTCGCCACCGACAAAGGCGAGTTCGACCCGCGCAAATACCTCGGGGTGGCGCGCGAGGCGATGAAGCAGATCTGCATGGAGCGGTTGGTCGCCTTCGGCCAGGCCGGCCACGCCGGCCAAATCAAACCGACTACTTGCCGCGAGCTGGTCAGCTTCTACCAGACGTCCGTCTGTCAGTGCTAGGAGCACCAAACCGACCCGAGCCGCGACCGTAAGGGAGCGGTTGCCAGGACAGGTCCGTCGGCGCACGCAGTTTCCGCACCCGCTGGTGCCCACCGGGCGCATCGTCTGCGCATTGCACGCCACTCGCGGCGGACGTATCCTGCCCGCCGTTGGGTGATTCGGCCAATCAGGCCTGCCGTGGGCGGCGGGCGCGGATCACATCTCGGAGCTTGATCAAGGAGACTCGATCATGAAACGAAGCGCGTTTGTTGCCGCGTTCGTTGCTGCGTTTGTGCTGCTGAATGCACCGGCTGCCGCGGACGAAGAGGTGGACAAGATCCTCAAAGAGCTAGCCGATGGCGCGGCCAAGCTGAAGTCGTACACTTCCAAGATGAAGATGACCACCGATCTCGACTACGGGGAGACGTACAAGCAGAAGGCCGAGAGCGTCGGCACGTATGAGTGGGCCCGCAAAGGCGAGACTTATTGCATGCGCAGCGAGTCCAAATCGAAGGACGCCACGACACAGGACGGCAAGACCACCAAGACGACCACGATGAGCACCATGGTCTGCGACGGGGAGTGGTTCTGGGCCCTGACCGAGACCGACGGCAAGAAGACGGTCATGAAGAGCCGCGTGCAGCCCGGCCACGATTGGGTTGCGGCGCTGAAGCAGATGCAAAAGGACAACAAGATCGAGCGGCTTCCGGATGAGACCATAGACGGGGAGGACTGCTACGTACTCAAGCTGACGCCCAAGGCGGCCCCGGCTGGGCAGAAACCCGGACACACGCTCAGCCACTACCAGAAGTCGACCGCGATTAACGTCAAGATGGAGACGTTCGACGCCAACGGGAAGCGGATGATGTCGGCCGTGACCACGGACGTGAAGGTCAACGTGGACATCAGCCCGCAGCGCTTCGAGTTCAAGGTGCCCGAAGGCGCCGAAGTCATCGATGCGACGCAATTCGAGCAGCAGCAGTCCGCTAATGAGGCGGATCAGACGGAAGAAGACGAAGCTGCCGAGGAGACTGAGAAGGCGGATGAGACGAAGCCGGAGAAGAAGGAGAAGAAAGGCCTCAAGCTACCGAAACGCCCCAAGCTGCCTTAACGCAACAGCCGCCCCGGTGGCCGGTAACCGGTCGCCGGGGCCTGCTTGCTGCCCGGGCCGGCGCCCCGCGGCGCGCCCGGCGGTCGTCTAGCTGGCCCACGGCGAGTCGCGCGGGTCCGGCGACGTCTAGCGCGACAAAGCGCGGGCCGACAACACCGATATTATCGCTCGGCTGAGCTCCGGGGGAACGCTGCGCATCTCGAGCTGAACGCCCATGCCCGGTATATCGACGCCGTCCTCCCAGCGCCGCACACGGGCGACCCGTCCTCGTACCCGCACCGGTTCTTCCAGCAGGTCGTTGATCTCCAACTCCATCTCCTGGCCGACGTCCGGCGCGTGGTAGGTGATGATGAAGGCCCCGTTCGTGCTCAGGTCGAGGCAGTTGCCCGGCTGCCACGTCTCTTCCCCGCAGGCGCGCATGCGCACCCGACAATTGACCTGGCCGCGCAAATAGCGCCGCCCCCAGGGCGGTCGCCAGCCAGGGTCATCCGCCGCGATGGCATCCAGCGCCTCGGTCAGCGTGCCGCGGCGGTCGGGCGCCGTGCACAGCACGGTGACCGTGCCATCCGGCCGCAGCGTACAGCGCAGGAGCGGCCAGCCCGTTTGCAGCTCGAAGAGCGGGTTGATGACGCTGGCGCCGATGCGCGCTGATGACGTTGTGTCGATCAGCACGGCCAGCGGCGGCCGTTCCATGCAGCGCACCAGCAGATCCAGCGTATCTGCCACAAAGCTGAACTCGTGCGGCAGTTTCGCGAAGACTTCCTCATAGCGGGCCGCGCGCTCCGCCAGACAGAGTACGAGGAAATACCGTGAGCCATCGTTTGAGTCGGCCATCGTCGCTCCCGTCTGCATCGACCGTGAAATGAAGCGGTGCCAGGAAACCTGGCGCACCACTGGCCCTGTGGAGCTCGACCGCGGCGGAACTGATCTTCCGCCCTGCGGCGCGATCGCGGTCTGGTTTCTGTATCGGCAAACCCAGGCGGTCACCCCAGATCGGAGACCATGGACGGCCAGTGTCGTTTGAACGTGCGTGTTGGGCGTATGCGCTCACGTTGGTTGGCAGCGGCACCCGAGACGCTGTCGCCGATAATCCGGACGCCGGAATCGCACAGCCCGCAGACCGCGGCCGGGCTACACCGAACATGCGTCGAGCAATTCGCTGATCGTCGCGGTGGCCAGCCCCACAACGGTGTCAGCCGCTCCGTAGTACACGCGTACGATGCTCTCCGGGCGGGCGAATCCCTCCTCATCGTACCCCGCCACGATGGCACCACTGGGGAAGACGACGTTGGGCACCTGGCCGACGAGTTCCCACGGCTCACGCGGTTCGAGGATGTTGTTGCGGCCCCGGGCCAGCACGCGGCGCGGGTCCGCAAGGTCGAGCAGAACCACACCCGCCTGGTAGATGTTCGCACTGGCGAAATGAGTGGCTATGCCATGGTAGATGTGCAGCCAGCCGGCGCGCGTTTTTATGGGCGGCGGCCCGGAGCCGATCAACTCGTCCCAATAGTGTAAGCGCCCCGCCATGACCGGGCCCAGTGAATGCCAGGTGACCAAATCGTCGGACTCAGCCAACTCGATCTCTGACCCGGTGGTAACGCCGCCGGCGAGCTGCACGCGATTGGGGCGCTCCAGTCGCAGAAAACGCCCCTCCAGCCGTTCCGGAAAGAGCACGCCGTTGCGTGTCTCTTCCGGGCCCCCGAAACCGACGAGCTCGAAACTCTCGAAATCGACGGTCTGTGCCACACCAAGCCGGCAGCCGGAGTCGGTGTCCGCCGCAAAGACGACGAAGATCGTGTCGTCGATACGCGTCAGCCGCGGATCGTAGATGTGATATAGCCTCTCGGCGACAGTCTTGAGACCGGCGATCTCGACGATCCGCGGCCGGACACTGAACCGCTCGCCATCGCCGCTCTCCGCGACCATCAGCACGGTTTCCCGGCCGCGCGTCTGCACGCGCAGCAGCAGGAGATCGCGATCGCCGACGCGGATCGCCCCGGGATTGAAGACCGAGCTAACATCGACCACGTCTGGTGGAATGTCGGGGATGTCCGTCCGCGTCAGGATGGGGTTGGCCGGGCTTCGTTTCATGGGTCCTGTCTCCCCGGAACGCCGCGTGCGCAAGCGCGGCTTATTCGTTGTGCTCCACGCGGCCGTCGTCGAGCGGGTTTGCGGCGCGCGTGCGCAACTGACGGAACAGGTAGCGCAGATCGAAATAGCCGCCAATCGTGAACCACGTGGTCACGAGAATTGCACACGCGAGGATGAACCAGGTCCACCCGTGCCAGAATGCCAGCCAGGACGTGGCCGAAACGTCAACCGTCAGACTATAGACGGTAACGACAACGAAGATAACAGTCCAGACCAACGGCCAGGCCAATGTGATGTACGCCACGATCCGGTCACCGCCGGTGAAGTCCTTGCTGAAGCCGAGCTTCTCCCACCAGGTGCGGGCGTCCTTCCAAGTGGCCGTGGCTTCGCCCGCAATGGCGTACTGGCCGCGGTGCAGCAGGCGGTCCATGTTGAAGGCCGTCCGCGGGCCGAGCAACGAGACCAGCACGTAAACCGCAACCGACGCGACGATCGCCAGGAAGCTCATCTCCTGGCCCGTTAGGAAGAACGCGGGCTGGATCTGCTTGATGACAATGCCCGCCAGGGCCGCACACATGCCCGTGGCCATCGCCGCCCAGGCGGCTGCGGTCGTGCCGCGATCCCAATAGAGCCCGCCGATGATGACCGAACCGGCGCCCCCAACGAACACGGAGGCGGTCAGCGCGCAGAACATGGCGATGAACTGCGTGTGTTGAAACAGCAGGCTGACGAGGAATATGAACACTGCCACAGCCAGAATCGAGAGTCGCAACATCCGGATGTGCTGGCGTGGCGTGAGCGGCTTCACACGGAAGGGTAGGATCACGTCCTGCACGAGGATCGTCCCCCACGAATGCAGGTACGTGTCATGCGTACTGATGAACGCGCCCAGCATGGCCGCGCAGGCCAGCCCCAGCAGGCCGGCCGGCAGCATCACGCTCATGGCCAGCGGTGTCCGGAGCTGGTTTTGCAGCGCCTCTTTCACTCCGGGCGAAGGAGCTGCGAGTGCCTCGAGCGACTGGCTCACAACCGCGGCCTGGGCGGCGAAGTCGGGGTGCTGCAGGAAGGTTCGAACACAGATGGGCAAGACCAAGACGATCAGCATCAGCACGCGAAAACGCCACGGGCTCAGAATTCCGGCCATTTTGGCTTCGTGGGCGTTCTTGGCGGAGCAGTTGTACCCTTGGGTGCCCTGCCAGCTCTTGCACCCGTAGAACATGATGATCACGCCGATCACGTAGTACCAGAAATCGAAGTGCTTCTCCTGGCCCAGGTCGAACGGATCCACCATGGATTGCCCGGCCGGCGCGGCGAGCAAGACCTCGGCGATCTGCTCCCACTTGAACGTGCACAACAGGAACACCACCACAATGATGAAGGCAAAGTTGCAAACGATGCCCTGGAGGAAGTCGGTCACCATGACCGCGATCTGCCCGCCGAGGAACAGTAGCGCCAGCGAAACCAGCAATAGCAGCACCATCATCAGCGGATAGGTCGCGACGTCGAAGCCAACCACCGTGAACGCCGTTGGCAACCCGCACAAGGCGATGAAGAAGCGGGCCCCCACCGAAGGGAAAATCGCAAAGTTGATGATCCCCGCCAGATACGCGACCAGCCCGGCGAAGACGCGGAACTTGCGGCTGTAACGCATCTCAAAGAACTGCGCCAGCGTCAGGGCCCGCGTCTGCCGGAAGCGGTAGATCACCCAGCCCGACAGGGCCATGATGATCATCGCCGGTCCTTCCATCAGCGGCCACCAGATCGACGTATAACCGACCTGATAGTTCTGCTCGAAGTACCAAACCAGCGAGATCACGCCCAGTTGGGCCATGTTGTCTGCCACCGCGATCAGGTAGCGACCCCCACAGCGCTCGGCCGCGAGAAAACCGGCGACGCTCCCGGCATGACGCCGGGTGCTGGCGGCACCCCAGATCAGAATCACCAGCAGCCCCAGGACGATGCCCCAGTCGATTAGACTCATGTTCATCGGAACAGCTCGTCCTCTACCTTGACCGTGACGGGCGGCACCGCCCGATTATGCTGACCATGGTCTGACGCAGCCGTTCGCAGAATTCGCATTGGCTGGACATGCGAGCATCGTGCCGCCAATTGTCCCTGAGAGCAAATCGCGACCAGGCTTCCGCTCGGCGGTCACCCTCGATACTCTTATGGTAAACCACTCGAAACGGAGGAGCCGCAGATGCCGTCATTAGCTCGCGTTCTCGCTGGTGCCTATGCGCTCGTCGTGCTGACCGGCGGATGTACCTCATCTTCCCATCAAATCGGCAAGTCGAGCGCGACTTCCGGCGCCGTGGCTCCCAAGCGCTATGTCTGCCACTACACCACGACGCCGGTCGCCATCGATGGCCGGCTGGATGACCACGCCTGGAATGCCGCCGCCTGGACCGACCGCTTCGTGGACATCGAGGGCAGCGCGAGGCCACGGCCCCGCTTCGAAACTCGCGCAAAGCTGGCCTGGGACGACGAGTACCTCTACATCGCTGCTGCGCTGGAAGAGCCGCACATCTGGGCCACGCTCACCGAGCACGACCAGATCGTGTTCCGTGACAACGACTTTGAGGTGTTTATCGATCCGAACGGCGACACCTGCGAGTACTACGAGGTCGAGGTTAACGCCTTCAACACCATCTTCGATCTGTTCCTGGTGCGCACCTACAACGCTGGCGGTCCCGCGCTGCACGGGTGGGATCTGAAGGGGCTTCGAACCGCCGTGCACATCGATGGCACACTCAACCAGCCGAGCGACGTGGATACCGGCTGGTCGGTCGAGTTGGCCCTGCCGTGGGCTGCGCTCGCCGAGGCCGCTGGCACCCCCGCCCCGCCCCAGGCGGGCGCCACCTGGCGAATGAACTTCTCGCGCGTAGAGTGGCAACACCGCGTCTTCGACGGCCGCTACCAAAAGCTGCCCGACACGAAGGAAGACAACTGGGTCTGGTCTCCCCAGGGCAAGATCAACATGCATCTCCCCGAGCGGTGGGGGGATGTGGAGTTCGCGCGCTAGGGCCACGCGTGTGCCCAACAGACGACCGATAAGCGGTTTTCTGCGTCGATCTGAGCGAGATTCGCAATCGCTGCGCGCACCGGGGTAGTCCACCCGGACGCGCGGAACCCGCGCGTGATTGCGGCGGTTCCACCATCCGTTGGGCTAACCAAGGTGCTTAACCCCATCTGTTGCGCCCCAGCCAAGCTGGTCCGCGTTCAGGGAACTCTCTGCCTGCGTCCCTACTCCCCCAGAACGGCAGCGTTTCCAGTGAAATCGGGCGAAATCCGCTTGCAAGAGATGGGCGATGTGGTACACTATCCCTATGTAGAGCACTCCAGTGGAGCTCAGTGGGACTAGGGTGCAGGTGGCTGATGTTCTTCGTAGGGATGTTCGAGCTTTCGATCGACACCAAGAACCGGCTGTCGATTCCCTACGCGATCCGCTGCAAACTGAATCCCGACACCGACGGCCGCGCGTTCTATATCGTTCCGGGTCGTCGATCGGGCACGCTGGCCATCTATCCGGAGCGGTACTTCGAGGGGCTCCGGGCCAACACGCCGGCGGCCGACGCGTTGTCGGACGAGACGTTCGAATGGCGTCAGTTCGAGTATTCGCAGAGCGCGCTGCTGGATCCGGACACCCAGGGCCGCATCCTGATCCCGGAGCGTCTGCTGAAACGGGCGGGGATCGAGCGGGACGCGACGCTCATCGGCGTGCAGGACCATCTGGAGCTGTGGAGCCGTCAGGAGTACCACGCCTTCCAGGACCAGCGCTGGCCGAACTACCCGCAGCAGCGGGCCAAGGCGATGCAGGAGTTGCGGGAGCTGGCCGCGGCGCGGAATGAGAGCGAACCGGCGGTGTGATCCGCCCGGTAGTCGATATTTGGTTGGGTTTCGCGAGGACAATGGGTTGCAGCGGTGAGCGGCGGTGCCACCGCTGCAACCCGGTAGGTTCGGCATCGCGGCGACAGCCTTCCCTGCCGGGAGAGCTACGTTCACAAGCACGGTTTCCGCGATCCGAGGGCGGGACGGATGCCCGCCTGTACCCGAGGCCGCTCGCAAATCACGGATGATGAGCGGCGGCCACACTCTTCGCCGCGGTAAACGCGGCACGAGTGTGCATGGTTGTACCGGCTTCGGGTCGGCACGTCCAGCAGGCTTACCTCGCGCGACGCGGTTTTTTGGCGCGGTCGAAATCACTGTTGAGCGTCGTGCCAGAGACACAGCACGAACATGAACCGGTGTTGGTCGCACCAGTGCTGCGCCTGCTGGACCCCCGGCCCGGCCAAGTGATCCTGGATGGCACCGTCGGCCTGGGCGGTCACGCCGCGGCCCTGCTGCCGATGATCCTGCCGAATGGCCGCTATATCGGCATCGACCTCGATCAGGCCATGCTGGACGCGGCGCACGAAAGACTGGCCAGCGTGGGTGGCGTGGCGGTCCACCTGGAGCAGTCCAGCTACGCGGTCTTCCCAGATGTCCTCGCGGCTCAGGGGCTGGGGCAGGTGAATCACATGCTGCTCGATCTTGGGGTCAATTCCGCCCAGTTGGCCGAGCCTGCCCGCGGATTCTCCTTCGAGCGCGATGGGCCCCTGGACATGCGCTATGACCGCCGACAGCCGCGGCAAGCCCAGGATCTGGTAAACCGGTTGAGCGAGAGCGAGCTGGCCGACGTGCTGTATGAGTTCGGCCAGGAAGGCATGAGTCGCAAGGTAGCTCGGCGTATCTGCCAGGTGCGGCACGAGGCGCGCATTACGTCCACGCGGGCGCTGGCCCAGGCCGTGGTGTCGGCGTATGGCGCCGGCGGCAAGCCACGCGCGGGGCGGCTGCATCCGGCGACACGCGTGTTCCAGGCCCTGCGAATCGCCGTGAACAATGAGTTGGCCAATCTGCAGGAGTTTCTGGAGCAGGCAACCGACTATCTCGCACCGGGCGGAAGGCTCGCCGTCATCAGCTTCCACAGCCTCGAGGACGGGATCGTCAAGCGCGCCCTGCGAGCCGCCCGCTCCGCCGGAACGATGGAGGAGCTGACCCGGCGTCCGATTCTCGCCGACGCGCACGAGCGCCGCCGGAACCCGCGCAGCCGCAGCGCCAAGCTGCGCGTGGCCCAGCGCCTCGACTAGGAAGACGAACCGCGGGCCTGCCCGGCCGGCGGAAGATCAAGAACGAGGAGAAGTACTACTCGAGCGCAGCACATGAGTCTGGCAACGGATTGACCGGCAGCCCGGCAAGGAGGCCAGGATGGGCTTGAACGTGAAAGTCTCGTTGGTGATCTGCCTGGTGTTCATCGCCAGCATGTCGTGGATGGTCCACCAGGTCAATCCGCCCATGGTCGCGCTGCCATCGCCCCTCATTGCCAGCGGGATGACTCTCCCGGAGCTTCGCGCCGCGGCGGCGCTCGCGGCGGCCACCCCCGTGGAGCAGCGGGACGTGGCCCCTTCGGTGGCAGGCAGCTTCAAACGGGAGAATGCGTTCGAGGCCCAGGCCACGGAGAACCTCCGGGCTGGTGGTGCGCTGGCAATCGCACACCCCGAGCCGCTGGAGGCCACGCCCGCGCGGCGCGCCCTGCCCCCGCTGGTTCAGACCACCATCCTCGACGAGCCGCCCGCCCTCGCCGCGAATACCGCCGAGTCAGCCGGCGGCAATCCACCAGATCCGCGGTTGACGCTGATGGCCCTGACCGATCCGAACGCCTCCTCCCTCCCACTCAACGCCGCGGCGGCGCTCTCCGCCCCGCCGCGGGGCGCGAGTCGCTACCGCGTGCAGCGGGGCGACTCGCTCGTGAAGATCGCGCGGCGGGAGTACGACACCGACGACGAGCACGCTGTGCAACTGATCGTGGACGCGAACCCCCAACTACGCGGCCGACCGGATCGCATTCTCGTCGACCAGGAGTTGATCATCCCGGACCTCGGCACCGCACGGAGCGAAACGGCGACCCTGGCCGAGCCGGTACCGCAGCAGTCCCAGCCCCGCTGGTACACGATACAGAAGTGTGACTCGCTTACGAGAATCGCCGAGCGACATCTGAACGATGGACGGCGGTGGCGCGAGATCGCGCGGCTGAACCGCATCGCGGATGCGAACAAGATCATCCCGGGCAGACGGATCAAGCTTCCGCCCATCACGGCGCTCGTGCGTGGGTGAGGCCGTCTGAAGTGAACGGAGCGGTTGTAAACTCCAGGGCCGGGATGCACACGCATGACGATGACGAAAATGACCTGCACTCTCAGCGTGACGCTACTGGTCATGCTCGCGGTCATAGCCCTGCGGGCCGAAGCGACACGCTATCACCATGAGTTGGCCGTACTCGACCGGCGCGCCAATCTCCTGTGGCAACAGGTGTGGGAGGAAGAGATCGAGTTGGCGCGCCTGCGAAACCCGGCCTTGATTCGGGCCCGCGTCGCCGAGCTGCGCCTCGGTGGTCCAGTCGCTACCGGCGTGCGCTCCGGGGTGCCCCCCCAAAGACCTTGATACGGAAAGAGGGTGCTTCACGATGCGTGGCGGCAATGTGCTGTTTCTGGGGGTGGCCCTGCTGCTGATGGGCGGTGCCGGTCGTCTCGCGTACATCGAGTACGCGCAGGGTCCACAACTCCGTCAACGGGCACAGCGGCAACAGACCTCGGAGGTCTCGATTCCGGCCCAGCGGGGCAGTATCCTGGACACGCGCGGGCGCGTGTTGGCGGGCTCACGCCGACGTCCTTCGATCTTCGTCGATCCCGCGCTGGTGGCTGACCCCGCCCATGCCGCCAACTGCATCGCCCCCGCGCTCGGTCTGCATCCGGGCCAGTTGGAGCGCATCATCCGCGAACATCAGGACCGCCGCTTTGTGTGGGTCAAGCGCCAGATCACCGACGCGGAACTCGCCGCGTTCAACGAGGTCCGTCGGTCGACGCGTCTGCATGCGTTCGTAGTGCGGCACGAGCCGGAGCGCGTGTATCCCCTCGCGCGGCTGGCCTCGCATGTGCTAGGCTTCGTTGGCGCGGAGCAACACGGGCTGGCCGGCATCGAGCAGACTTTCGACGACGTTCTGAGAGGCAGCGCCGGTCGGCGACGCTCGACGGTCGACGTCCGCCGGCGCCGGATCCGTATTCAGAAGGACGACTACGTGCCGCCGCGCGACGGGGCCAACGTGGTACTGACGATCGACAGTCACGTGCAGCAGCGGACCGAGCACCATCTGCGCAACGCGGTCGAGCAGTTCCGAGCCGAATGGGGCACGGCAGTGGTCATGGCCCCCGGCTCGGGCGAAGTCCTCGCGATGGCGACTTATCCCGACTACGACCCGTCCGAGCCGTTTCGCGCTGGTCTGAACGCCGCCCAGCGCGAGGCCGCCCAGGAGTGCATCCGCAACCGCGCCGTTTCGGACAGCTACGAGCCGGGCAGCCTGTTCAAGCCCTTCATCGCCTCGTGTGCCCTCGACGACGGACTGACCACCCTCTCGGAACGCTTCGCCATCAACGGCCCGACTCACAGCTTCGGACGCCGCACGATTCACGACACGCACACTTATGGCACCCTGTCGATGAGCGAGGTGATCAGCAAATCAAGCAACATCGGCATGGGGCTGTTGGGTGCCCGCTGCACAAACGAGCGGCTGCACGAGTATGTGCGCCGCTTCGGCTTCGGCGATCTGACCGGCGTCAGCCTGCCGGGTGAACACACCGGCCTGGTGCAGGACCTCGCGCGCTGGACCGGCTACTCCACGCAGTCCATCCCGATCGGCCAGGAGATCGGCGTGACGCCGATCCAGATCGTGACCGCGTTCAGTGCTTTGTGCAACGGGGGTGTTCTGTATCGGCCACGCGTGGTGCGCGGCGTCGTCAGCGCCAACGGAACGACCCTGAGCGACTACTCGCGCCCCGTGGCCATTCGCCGCGTGCTGAGCCCCGCTACCGCCCGGGAGTTCAGAATGCGCGCCCTCGTGGCCGTGGTCAACGACGGAACCGGCAAGCCGGCAGCGCTGGCCGACTACCAGGTATTCGGCAAGACCGGCACCGCCCAGGTGGCCCGCCCGAACGGACGCGGGTACCTGCCGGGCAAATACGCCGGCTCTTTTATGGCCGGTGCCCCGGCTGACGAGCCGCGCGCCGCCGTCCTGGTTTCACTGTACAAACCGGCAGGCGGCGACTATTACGGCAGTAAAGTGGCGGCACCAGCGGCCGGTGCGATCCTGGCGGACACCCTGGCGTATATGCAGGTTCCGCCGGAGTTGGCCAGCGCCCGTGTCTCCGGGCAGCCATGACCACCGCCGCGCTGCCCGCGCCGCCGCGTGCGGGATCTTTTTGCGCCGCTCGCCAGGAGGGCGATATGCGTAAGTTGGGCGACCTGTTGCACGGCCTCGTCGACGAGTCGCAGGTGGGCCCGCACAGTGAGCAGCGCGTTTCCGGCGTGTTCGACGACTCACGCCTGGTGCAACCCGGGGGCATTTTCGTCGCGGTGCGTGGTTTGGTCGCCGATGGCCGCCGCTACATCGATGATGCGCGCCGGCGCGGCGCGGTCGTGCTCATCGGGGAGGGACTGCCAGCCAGCGACGAGGCCATAACGCTCGACGTTCGCGACGCACGCCGCACGCTGGCCCAACTGGCCAGTCGCTGGCACGACCTGGAGACCGCGCAGCCAGACGGGCTGCGTCTGCTGGCCGTTACGGGCACAAATGGCAAGAGCACCACGGCCTTCATGGCCCATGCGATCGCACGTTCCGCCGGCCTGCGCTGCGGCATGCTCGGCACCGTGCAATACGACTTGTGCGCCCGGACTGTAGCGGCGGCGATGACCACCCCCGGGCCGCTGGAACTGGCGGGCTACTTGCGCGAATGCATCGATGCACAGGCCAGCGCGGCGGTCATGGAAGTCTCCAGCCACGCCCTGGACCAGAAGCGTACCGACGGCTTGCGCTTCACGGCGGCCGCGCTTACGAATCTCACGGAGGACCACCTGGACTACCACGGCAGCTTCGAGAACTACCTGGCGGCCAAGGCGCGCCTGTTTCAGAACCTGGACGAATCCGCCGTAGCCGTCATCAACCGGGACGACCCTCTCCAGGCCGAGGTCCTGCGGGGCTGCCGGGCGCGCGTGGTGTACTACGCCGTCGAGCACGACGCCGATATCACGGCCAGAATCGCGCGCCACACTATCGCGGGAACGCACTACCGCATGCACGTCGCCGGGCACGAACTCGAGCTCACAAACGCCCTGGTGGGAACGCACAACGTTTACAACGCCCTGGCGGCCGTCGGCCTGGCCCAGGAGGCGCTCGACGTCCCGCCTGCCGCCATCGCGGATGGACTGGCCGCCGTGCGCGCCGTCCCCGGCCGCTTGCAGCGCGTTTCCTGCGCCAGCAGCGCCTGCGTCTTCGTGGACTACGCCCATACCGACGACGCATTGCGCAACGTGGTCGGTGTACTGCGGCCGCTTACGCGGCGGCGATTGATCGTTGTCTTCGGCTGCGGCGGCGACCGCGACCGCCTCAAGCGGCCGCGCATGGCCCAGGCTGTGGCAGCGGGCGCGCACGCAATCATCGTGACCAGCGACAACCCTCGCGGCGAAGACCCCCGCCGGATTATCGACGACATCCTGCCCGGATTCGATGCGGCGGCGCGGCGGCGTGTGACGGTCGAGCCCGACCGGCGCGGCGCGATACGCATCGCCCTGGCCGCAGCCGAAAGCGGGGATGTCGTGCTGATCGCGGGCAAGGGGCACGAGGACTACCAGGTTGTCGGCGCTCGCCGCCTGCACTTCGATGATGTCGAGGTGGTCAGCCAGGAGGCAGCCGAGTTGTCCGAAGCCCGTAGCGGAGCGACGTAGCCGGTGATCAAGCTGATTCTCAGTGAAGTGATCGAAGCGATTCAAGGGAGAATCGCGGGCGAAGTGCCGCCAACGAGCGTGGGGGGGGTATCAACGGACTCGCGCAGCGTGGCACCGGGCGAGCTGTTCTTCGCCGTGGTCGGCCCGCGCTTTGACGGGCACCAGTTTGTCGCCGAGGCTCTTCGGCGCGGAGCCATCGGCGCGGTGATCGATGCCAGCAAGACGAGCGAAGTGGCGCGGTCACTCGCCGCGCCAGGCCAACCGGCATCCGCAGGACTGTTGATCACGGTGCGCGATCCAGTGGCCGCGCTGGGCAAGCTGGCCGCGTACCACCGACGGCAGTTCGCGGCGGACGTGATCGCCGTCGTCGGCAGCAACGGCAAGACCACGACCAAGGCCATGATCGATCACATATTGTCGGGACGGATGCGCGGGCGCTGCTCGCCCAAGAGCTTCAATAACCAGATCGGCGTGCCGCTGACGCTCTTGTCGGCCCAGTCGTCCGACGAGTACCTGGTGGTCGAAATCGGCACGAATGCCCCGGGTGAGATCAGCGCGCTGGCGGGTATCGCCCAGCCCGAGCTGGCAGTCATCACCTGTGTCGGCGAGGAGCATCTGGAGGGGCTGGGAGACATCGCCGGCGTCGCCAGGGAGGAGTGCTCCATTCTGCGGACGTTGCGGCCCGGCGGCTTCGCCGCGGTCAACAGCGACGCACCTGAAATCCGCGAGCACCTGGCTGACAGCGCGGTGACGATCGCGACCTTTGGACGCGATGCGGGCGCGGACCTGCGGCTGACGCATACAAGTTACGAGTCCCCCTGGCTGCGGTTTACCCTGAACAACCGGTTTGAGTACCGCCTGCGGGTGCCGGGCGCACACAACGCGGTCAACGCGGCCGGGGCGATCACCGTCGCCCGCCGCCTGGCGTTTGAACACGAGGAAATCGCCGCTCGCCTGGAGACGTTCACGCCGCCCCCCATGCGCGTGGAGGTGCTGCAACTGGGCAAGGTGACCGTGATCAACGACGCCTACAACGCCAACCCGCGCAGCGCGTTGGCGGCCTTCGACGTGCTGGAATCGCAGCCGTGCCGCGGGCGGCGGATCGTGGTCTTCGGCGAGATGCTCGAGCTGGGGCGACGCTCGGCCGGCCTGCACCGCCAGGTCGCCGACCGCCTGGCCCGCGGGCGGGTCGACCACGTGTTTCTGGTCGGGGCGGCGGGTGAGCTGATGTACGAGGCGCTGACCGAGAACAGCCTCTTCGGGCCCAGCGTGGAGCGCTGCCCCGATGTGATGGCCTGCCAGGCGCGACTGATCGCTGACGTGCGGGACGGGGACGTGGTGCTGCTGAAGGCGTCGCGGGCCGTCGAGCTCGACCGGCTGGTCGCACCGCTGCGATCCGCCTGGGAAGGTCCAACCGCGACACCGGTCAAGTGAGCTATGCTGTATCACCTGTTCTACTGGCTGGCTGAGGGCAAGCCGTATGCCTATCACAGTCCCTTGTTCCGCGCCACGATGGCGATCCTGCTTGGTTTCCTGATTGTCTGGGCCCTCGGGCCGCGCGTGATTCGCACGCTCATGCGGCTCAAGATCGGCGATCGTCCAGAATTCGATCACGAAGCGCTCAACCGCCTGACGCAGATCAAAAAGAACACGCCAACCATGGGTGGGGTGCTCATCGTCGCGGCGATCCTGGGCTGCGTGCTGCTGCTCGCCGATCTGACCAACTTCTATGTCCGGATGGGGCTGGTCTGCCTGCTCTGGCTGGCCGTGCTGGGAGGAATCGACGACTGGCTGAAGCTGACCGCGACCCGCCGGGCCGGCACGCGCGATGGGCTGCGGCTGTGGGAGAAGATGGTCTTCCAGATTGCCCTGGGCGCTTTGCTCGCGATGTTCATCCTGCGCACGGGCAAGGCGATCTCCGAGCAGGATCGCTTTCTTGACCCGAGCATCCCCTACAGCTCGTACTACAACGTCCTGAGCGTCCCGTTCTACAAGCACGGGATCGTCCTGGGTGCTCCGGCCTTCGCTCTCATCGCCGTCGTGGTCATCGCCGGCACGTCCAACGCGGTCAATTTGACCGACGGCTTGGATGGCCTCGCCAGCGGGTGCGTCGTGCTGACTGCGTTCGCCTTTATGATCCTGGCGTACGTGGTCGGCAGCGCCGAACTCGCGGAACGCCTGCTCTTTTTTCCCATTCGCGGCGCGGGAGAACTCGCGGTCCTGTGCGGGGCCGTGGTGGGCGCCTGCCTGGGATTCCTGTGGTACAACGCCTACCCGGCCCAGGTCTTCATGGGCGATACCGGCGCCCTGCCGCTCGGTGGCCTGATGGGCTATGTCGCCATCGTCACGCGTCTGGAACTGATGCTGTTCATCGTGGGCGGCATATTCGTGGTCGAGGCCGTCTCCGTTCTCATCCAAATCTTCTACTACAAGAGCACCGGCGGCCGGCGCTTCTTCCGCTGCGCACCGCTGCACCATCACTTCCATCTCGGCGGCTGGACCGAGACCCAGGTGGTGACGCGCTTCTGGCTGCTGGCGGCCCTGTTCGCCGCGTTCGCCCTGGCCACCATGAAGCTGAGGTAGACCGATGGCCACAATCCCCGTTACCTTCCACCGCGCGCCAGACGCCCCACTCCCGCCGCCCGGCCGCTCGCACGGGTACGCCATGGCGGCCCTGTTCATCTGTGGCGCGCTCATGACCGTTGGGGCAGCGATGGTCTACTCGGCTTCGGTGTCGATTCGGGGCGCCGAACTAAGCTGGTACGAGTGCTGGCGCACCCCACTACGGCAGTGTCTGTTCGCCGGGGCCGGCTTCCTGGCCATGCTCACCGCCGCACACGTCGACTACCGTTTGTTCTCTTGGCGGCGTCACGGCTGGCTGCCCCGCTTTGTGGCGCTGCTGGCCGCGGTGTTGCTCGTGGTGGCCGTGCTCGCCCCCGGCGTTGGCAGCAGCCGCCTGGGACACCAGCGTTCGATTGCCGTCTTCGGTGCCGGTGCCTTGGGCTTTCAGCCGGCCGAGGTGGCCAAGCTGGCGCTGATAGTGTGGCTCGCGGCCCGCCTGTCACGGCCGCGAAATGGCTTGCAGGACTTCCGGCGCGGCTTCCTGCCCACGGCCGGGTGCGCGGGCATACTGATCGCGTTGACCGCGATCGCGGACTTCGGAACGGCCGCCCTGATGGGAGCAGTGCTGGTCGCCCTGCTGTTGCTGGCCGGCGCCCGCTGGCGACATGTGGGGGCTCTGCTGCTTGCCGGGGCGGTAGCCGGGGCCGGCTTCATCCTCACCGCCCGCTACCGCATCGATCGCATCGTCAGCTTCTTCTCCGAGACGCCCGATCCAACCGGCAAGGGTTACCAGATCACCCAAGCCCTGATCGCCATCGGATCCGGTGGCTGGTGGGGCCGGGGCCTCGGCGCCGGCGTGCAGAAATACGGCTACCTGCCGCAAGACAACAACGACTTCATCCTCGCGATTGTCTGCGAGGAGATGGGCGTGGCCGGCGGGATTGCCATCGTGGCGCTCTTTCTCGCGCTGCTGTGGTGCGGCTGGCGCATCGCAGCCGGCACGCGCGACCCGCTCGGGCGCCTGCTCGCCGCCGGCATCACGCTGACAATCTGCCTGCAAGCCGCTTTCAACGTCGGCGTCGTCACAAACAGCATCCCCACCAAGGGCATCTCGCTGCCGTTTGTCTCGGCGGGTGGTTCGGGCGTGCTGTTCTTCGGGATCGCTGTGGGCCTATTGGCGGCGGTCGGGCGCGCTCGCGACAGCGAACCTGGGTAGTCGCGGCCACACCAGTCGCGCCCGCCCCTACAGTCTCTCGATCAGACCCCCGAACGCCAGGAACAGGACCAGCACCACTATCACGCCCAACCCCGAGACCAGCGTACCGTACTTGGCCATTTCGCGCGTCGTGATCGTGCGTGTGGCGAAGGCGATTGCGTTGGGCGGCGTACTGATCGGCAGGCTCATGGCCAGCGAGGCTGCGAAGGCCGCCGCCAGGGCCCCGGAGCGCGGCGAGATCGCCGAGATCGAGATCACGATCGGGATCATCAGGTTCGCCGCCGAGGTGTTGCTCATGAAATTCGACAGCCCTAACGAGACCATGATGACCGCCGTCAACAGCAGGTACGGCGGCAATGTGTTGAATGGAATGCTGGCTACCAGCACCTCCGAGAGGCCGGAGACCTTCATGGCCACACCCAGCGTCATGCCACCTGCCACCAGAATCAGAATGTCCCAATCAAGCTTCTTGAGGTCGTGCCGGTCGATGATCCCGAAGGCGGTGAACACCGCGATAGGCAGCAGCGCCACGACCGCCGAGGGCAGCTTGTGCAGCGGCTGCGTCAGCCACAGCAGAACCGTGATAGTGAACGTCAGCACAACGATGGCGAGCCCGGGCGTGACTTCCAGCGTGTCGGGAAACTCGATCTCGAGCCGTTCGCGTTTCGGCCGAAACACCAGCAACAGCACCACCCATAGTAGAGACAACAGCACCAACACGATCGGCACACCGACCATCATCCATCCCAGGAAGGAGATCTCGTACCGGCCACCCTCAATCTGATGCAGCACGCTCGCAGCCACCGCGTTCGGCGGCGTGCCGATGATGGTGCCCATCCCGCCGATGTTCGCCGCGAATGGAACCGCCAGCACGAGCATGCGGCGTGTTCCGGGGCGGTCATCGAGATGTTTGAACAGCGGGCTGACGATCGCGACCATCATCGCGGTCGTGGCGGTGTTGGACATGAACATCGAGAACAGGGCCGTGGTCAGAATAATGCCGAGCAGCAGCATGCTGGGTCGCGTCCCAAACGGGGTAATGAACGCGCGTGCCAGGCGCACGTCGAAGCCATGCTTCGTGGCTGCCAGCGCCAGCACAAACCCCCCGAAGAACAACACCAGCACCGGACTGGCCACCGGGTTCACGAACATCTGCCAACTGCCCTGCCCGCTGGCCTCCAGGTGCAGCGGCCCAGCCGGCTGACCCAGCAGATACACGCACGAGACGATCACCATGATCGCCGTGGCATAGGCTGGAATCAGCTCCGTGATCCACAGGGCCGCGGCAGCGACGAAGATGACGAAGCAGACGCGCGGACCAGCTTCCTCCAGCCCGGGAATCGGCAGCCAACCCGCGGCAAAGGCCACTGCGACGCACAGCAGGGTCTTGAACGCGGTGGCCCAACTCAGATCGAGGACTACGCGCTGCCGCGTGAACTTGACTCGTAGCGGGGCGGGCATTTTACGGGTTCCACCAAAAACCCCATGGCAAGGCTCGTGCCAGATCCAAAGGCGGGAGAGCATATCGCCGTGGCAGGGCTGGCGGAAGCTCCCATCCCAACTGGCGCTCAGATTCTCGCAGCCATAGCGCTAGAAACCGCACCCACCCACCAGGTCCGATCACCTCCGCGGCGGCGCCAAGACATTCACGCTGCACCCATGGCGCGCAGCGACCCCGCCGATGGTTCGTGTGCCCACCGGCGGGGTCGGTGTCACGACGGCGAATCGTCCGCCCTGCCCGCGCTGAACGAGCGATCAGGCGGCTCTCTGATTCAGAGACGTCTACTCAGAACTTGTCCTTCGCCTCGCCCTCGGGAACATCGTCGCCCTCGGTCGATTTGATCACATCGACGATTACCTTGACCATCTCCGCCGGCACGTTGAGCTCGCCCCGGACAGTGTTCTCGTCGAAGTACATCGCGAATGCCGCGTAGGGCGTCGGCGTCTGTGGAATCTCGGCCTCGGGCACCTCCTCGCCGAGCGCCCGCGCCAGCCCCATGACCCACTCCATCACCTTCGGCGCGTCCAGCAGGCCACATACCTGCGGATCGGGGGCCAGGGTGGCCAGCGCGGCCTTGACGCGTGTGTTTTCGGCCAGCGGCCCGGGCTTGCCGGTCAACGTCCGCTCCATTTGCGGTCGGGCGACTTTCTCCGGGCCCAGCACGTACGTCACGCCTTCTTCCTGCGGCGCGTAGAACGTGACCAGCGACTCGCCATAGATGTGGCCCAGCAACTCGCTCAAGTCCTCGTCATCACTGGCGAACTTAAAGTGCAGCGCGTCGGTCTTCACCGAGCCGATCGTCTCGTGCTCCAGCTTGACGTCCATGGGCATGCCGAACTGTCCCATCATCGCCGTGCCGCTCTCGCTGAGCTCGACGAACTGCTTTGCCACGGCGGGCGCTTCCTTGGTCATGTAGAGCCCGGTCACCAGAATTCCCTTGCCTTCCGGAGCCGACGTGACGCCGCAGTTCTGGCCGGACATCTTCCGCAACACCGCAATCGACTTTTCGAGGAGTTCGACCAGCGCCTTCTGGTCGGTCTTCTTCTCGCCGGGGGTCTCTTCCGCCGCGGGGGCGGACGTTGCGCTCAGCTCCTTGACCATCGCTTTCAGCATCCCCTCGCTGAGTGTCTCGGTCCCGGGGGCCACAGTCCATTCGTATCCGAAAACGGCGGCGTAGTCCGCATCCGGCAGGCCACGGAACAGGTGGCCCGTGGACTTGCTGATCTTCTTCAAGTAGGTGCCGACTTTTCCGTCCGCCTCGAAGCTGGACAGGTCCGCCAGGTGGGCGCCCGCGGTCCCGGCCCGGAACCCGACGGCGTAGAAGTCGGCTTCGCTCAGCAGAGTGCGCAGGCCGTCGGCAAACCAGCGCGTCACGCCCATGATGACGTTCATTTGCTTGCCCATCTCGGGGCCGCCCTGCATCATGACCATCTGCATCATCGGCTCGACCATCGCAAAGCCCTGCATGATCATGGGCTGCCACGGCTCCAGCTTCACGTAGACCACGACCTGGTTCTGTTCCACCAGCTTGCCGGCATTCTGCTTGAACCGCTGGGCAAACTTGCCGCTGGAGTCCAACGCTGTCTGTAGCGTCTGCTCGTCGCCCGCAACGATCAGCAGGTTGCCTTTGACCGCGCCGTAGGCATCCTCCAGGTCCAACTCGAAGGAATACATGCCGTTTTCCAGCTTCTTGGCCTCGAGCGCTTCCTGCCAGGCCTTTTCGCTGGTGATGGGCAACATTACCAAGGGCTGCTCCATCGTGGGCGACATCGCCATGAGGAACCCACCCTTCAAGTCGAGCACGTCGGCCATGTCCTCGAAGTGCTCTTCCGCAAACTCCGCGACATTAATCTCGGCCAGCTCGTCCAGGCCGATCGCCTTGCCAAAATCGGCGAGCCCGCTGGCCAGCTTGTCCAGACTGGGAATGATCACCACGACCCCCACGTCGTCGGGAACGTGCTTGAGCGCCGTGTCTATCGCCGTGTCAGCGCTGGCCGTCAACGGCAGCGCCAGACAGAAGCCGATCAAAACCAGAAGCGATCGCATCAAAAACCTCCTTCTTGGGCTGCAATTCGATCTGAAGGACCGGCCGCCGTCGGCCGCCTCACCCAGAACCGGCATTAAACTCGCACTGGCGACGCCTGTCGATTACAGCATGTGAAAATATGTCTAACTGCCCGCCGAGCCAACTCATGAGGGGATACGTTGGCGGAGCACGACTATTCCGGAGGGTTGTGGCGCGCCGCGCTGACGCACAATCATGCGCCGACTGCCAGCCGGGCTCGCTCGGCCGAGATCAAACCGGGCCGGGCGCGGTCGCATTGGGTAGGAGTTGTCGGGTCAGGCGGCCTACGGCGGATCGGCTCCGCTACCGACGTGCGCACCGATCCGGCCGCGTACGGATCGTCACGCGCCGCCGGCCACGCTGCCACCGTCGGGCCGGCAGTAGGGCCAGGAACGTCAGGGGCAACACGCCCGCCACACCGGCCCCACACGGGCCCGTCGCCAGCGGGCTCAGATCGGGAGCATCGCTGACCATGACTTCGACGGATGCAGAGCCGGCGTTGCCGTCAGCGTCGCGCACCATAAGCGTGTAGATGGTGGTCTCGGCCGGGCGCGCCTCCGATTGCGCGCTGGCTGGGGTTAGCACGCCTTCAGCCGGCGTCCAGGCGTACTCGTAGGGCGGCGTGCCGCCCGCCACGCTCGCCTCCAGCCGACACGTCTCGCCACGGTAGACTTCCTGCGGTGCGGCCAGCACGTTCACGCGGATCGGGCCAGTCACCGTAACCCGTATGTGCCCGCTGGCGCGCCGTCCGATCGTATCGGTGGCGGTCACCGTGTATACGGTTGTCCGCTGCGGCTCGGCGCGCAGCTCGTGCCCGCTGGCGACGGATGCGGCGCCGCCCCACGTCCACGAGTACGAGTATGGCGCCACCCCCCCTGAAGCCTCCGCGTGCAGCAGCACCGACTCGCCGAGAGCTACGGCGCGATCAGAGCTGACATGCACCGTCAGCGGCTCGGTCACGACCACAGTCACCGTGTCCGCGGCCTGACGCCGACCTGCATCGAACACCGTCAGCGTAAACGTCGTGCGCGCGGCAACGGTGCCGTTCGTCGCCGCTGTCGAACTGCTGATCAATGACGCCTGCGGCGACCACGAGAATGAGTACGGCGGCACGCCGCCGCTGGCGGACCCTGCGAGCGAGAAAGACTCACCGGCAACCACGTAATGGTCAGTGCCCGCCTCGGCGCGCAACGGCGGCCACACTTCCACGGTGACGGCTGCGCTGCTGCGCGCCCCGGCCGCGTCCGTCACCTCGACCGTGAATGCCGTCGTCACCGACGGGTTGGCCAGCGGATTCGCCACGGTCGCGTCAGAGAGCGGTTGCGGCGGGGACCAACGGTACTCGTATGGCGGCGTCCCATATGAGACCACCGCCGATAGCTGCGTCAATTCGCCCTGAACGACAACCTGGTCCGCACCGGCGTCCACGCGCAAGCCAGGCGCGTAGGCGGCTTCAACCGCGTGATTCGCGTCCATTGTCACGACCAGACTCGGCACCCCGCTCGGCTGCACATCCCCGTCCACACTCCAATGCACGAATGCGGCCTCGTCGAACATGGCGGGGGCCACCAGCGTCACTTCTTCCCCGATGGCGTAGCTCAACAACGCCGGCGTCGGCACGGCGCCGCGGCCCTGCACATCAGCCGGAGAGGCACTCACCGTCACGTCGCTGAACGGCGTCGCGCTGACGGTCAGGAAATGTTGGGTCGGATCACCTTCGTGTAGCGTGAGCCGATAGCGCTGCACATCCTCCGCCGTCCCCGTCGTGCGGACCCGCACCAGGAAGCCCGTAGCCCCCGCCGGCAGGCTGGTTCCCGACGTCGTGACCGCTTGGCCGACGGCCCCGGCCATCCCGGATGCCAAACGCAGCGCCCCCGATTCGTCGTAGACCTCAACCAGCAGAGGGTTGACCGCACATGTGTTGACCTGCTCGGCGACGCCGCCTTCGGGGCCGACTTCGTATATACCGCCAACCGGAATGGCCTCGACCGCCACGGCCGCCCCGTTCTCCGCGGAAAAGTAGAACCAGTCCTCGTCGGCTGCATCATGCAGGACCAGATAGCCAAAACTCTCCCCGGCCAGGAATGATCCCAGTTCGGCGGCGGTTGCGGCATCGTCATTCGGCTCGTGGGGATCACCGTAGTACCACCCCGCTCCACGAATGTCGTCGTCTTGCGGACCATGAATGCCGGCCGTGTAAAACGCTTCCATCAACTTCGTGCCATCGTTCGGCACCACGTGCTCCAGGCCAATCGCGTGCCCCAGCTCGTGCAGCATCACGTTGCGCAGGAAGCGGTAGCTCTTGGTCGTGTCGCCCCAGTCTTCGTCGCGATCGAGACAGACGTCGCCGAAGTTGGGAAACGCCGCGTAGGCCAACACGCCAGCGCGGCCATCGATCTTCCACGAAACGAAGCGGATGTCGCCGCGCTGTCCGGTCGTTCCACGTGAATAGGGCCACTCCGCCCCATCGTCCGCCACCTCGACGAACGTGATGCCCGTGACTAGTGACCACGCGTCGAAGATCTCACGAAATAGCCCCTTCCACGTCGCCCGATCCTCGAACTCGGCGTCCAGGGCGGCGTGGATAACGTTGCTGGTCTCGGGGTCGCCGGTATTCGTGTCGGGAACGAATGAGTAGGTCAGCGTGATTGGGTCGCCGTGCTGCCCGGTGAGTCCGTCGGTCGCAGTGCGCGTCCAGCGGTCGTACAGGTAGTAACCGGACTCGTCGTCGAAGAAACGCGTCTGAAAGTCGCGTATGTGAGCCGGGTCCGTACCGGGGGCGTAGCACGCGCAGACAGCACGGTCCTGTCCCCCGCCACAGGCAAACACGGCTTCGGTTGTGGTCGCCTGCTGCGGCGTCTGGCGCGGCGCAGGCCGCAACGGTGCGTCAGCCTCGAAACAGCCCACGCCCCAGCCCAGAGCTACCAGTGCGATGAATCTCCGCCACATGTCAGAAGCCCGTCCTGTCCAGTACCCTGGCGATCCTCACGTCGCGGTCTCCCGGATGCATGGTTCAATTCGATCCGCAGGAATGCGCGCGGAAAGGCCGCCGGCCCGCGTTACCGGTCGCACTGTGCTGGTCGCTCGCGGTACCAAGCTGACTCGAGCGCGTTGGCAGCCGAACTCAGCCACATCCGGCCTGGGGCAGTGGCGTGGTCAGCGCTCAGGCTGAAGGCGGGGCCGAGCGTGGCCGATCCTACGTTGAGGCGCAGCGCGCCCATGAGGTGACGGTCCCGATGAGTACCGACAGCTCTATTTTATCGGATGACGAGATCCAGGCCGCCCTCGCCGAGGTCGAGTCGCTCGCCATCGGCGAGAAAGGTGGCATCCCCAGCCTGGATGACGGCCGCGGTTCCACGCCGGTCGTGACAGTCGCGGTCTCGCGCCCAGATGTGGACCTGGATCGGCAGGCTAGCCCAGATTCCGGCAAGCCCGTGGCCACCTCCACCCTGCCACCAGCGCCGCCAAGAGCAGCGACCGCCGTTGTCCCACCAGCTCCGTCGACAAAGAAAGCCTCCCCTGGCGAAGCCGCACCCGAGCGGGCCACCAGGGCTGAAGAGGAAGCGGATAAAGATGATCGGGCCGAGGACTCCGCGCCGCCGCTGCCAAAGTCCAGGCTCGCCGCGCTGCTGACGATCGGTGGACGCTGTGTCTACTCCGCGCTCGACCTCATGCTTACTGTGATCGATTGGCCATTGGCCCGCGCCAGACCACAAACACGCGCCCTGGTCGGCCTGCTGGCAATCATCACGATCGTGACGTCAATCGTGGCGGGTTCGCTGTTGCCAGCGCTGGTGCCGCGCGGCGGCGCAGTCAGATTCCTGGCGCAGAAGACAGCCGAATTGCAGTTGACGCAGCCTGCGGAGCCCAGCACGACGCCCCCCTGACCGCCGGCCGTGACCTGCCGCCGTCCTCTCGCGCCCCCCCAACTTGTCGAGTATTCGTCTAACTTGGGGCGCCAGGCCTACACGGTGAACCCGAGGTCGATGCACAACCCGCCCGGCACAATGCGTCCCGGCGGCGTGATCCGCACCTGCACCAACGTCTGCGACGCATCGTCCGGAGCCGGACCCGTGCCGACCATCACCGCGTCTTCCGCATCCTTGTCGGTCAGGCCGATCAAATTGCGCAACCCATAGATCAGACGCCGCTGTAGCTCCTCAGCCGCCAACCCCCGCAGCCCCGGCTGCACATCACACAGGTAGGCACTGAGTATGTTACTGAACTGCTGATACGGCAGACTGATCTCGAGCAGCGCCTGCTGCTTGTCAGCCTCACCGCGCGCGATCGGGCGCGCCAGCGAGACACCCCCGAGCAGGATGCAGTAGTCGTTGTTCTTCACGCTTTGCAGCAGGTTGATGCCGATCGCGGCGAACTCGTCCAGCCGCCGATCGGGCAGAAACGCGTCGCCGGGCCCCCACGTCTTGTCCGCGTCCTTGGAACTCGGCACGACCGGCAGGTCTTCCAGCTTGCCGGCTTCCGCCCCGAACATGCGCGTGGGCCAGCCATAGCGGGCGTACGAGCGGGCCGCACACACAGCCAGCGCCAGGTGCCCGCCGCCCCATGCCAACTCGCGCTCAGCCGTCACCGTTTCACTCGCGACGAACTCGCGGGACTCCGCGGTTACCGCGTAGGGGGCGCGCAGCAGGAAGCGACCGAGCACCGGCACCAGCATCCTGGTGTAGGGCTTGTCGCGCAACGAGCGCCACTTGGCAAACTGCCAGCCATCCACAAACCCGGAGAGGTTGGGCAGATTCTTGATGAGCTTGATGTCCTTGACGTTGAAGAACGCCGTCTCCAGCGGGAATACTGCGGGCACGGGCAGGCTCGCCGCGTGCTGACCCAGATCGTCCAGCAACGCGATGTCAGCCGGCGTGTTCGTGATCGGGTAGTCGAACAGGACGAGTCCCGGCGTCCGGATCTCGCCATCGAACGCGGGGTTGATCACCTCCGCGCTGAACCGCGCCACCGCCTCCTCGCGCGGGGCATCCAGCACAGCCAATCGCACGCCTTCGCGGAAATCGAAGCGATCCACGAGGAACTTGAGGCCCCGCCAGGCCAGTTCCAGGCGACGCACGTCCGGGTGCTGCAAGACCAGGTCGGTGATGGCGCTGAGCTCGCTGTCCAGCTTGTCGAGCACCGCGTTCAACCGCGCGCGCTCGGCCGCCGATAGCTGTTTCGCGCGATCGCCGGCCGCGGCCGCCAGGCGCTCGACGTTGGCCTTGACGCG
>JAHJAR010000032.1 GCA_018814045.1 Planctomycetota bacterium
CCTGCCCGTGACCGTTTCTGACCACTCGAAAGCCGAGGTGATAGCTCGCAACGCTGGAGAAACACCGAAGAATGCGGCCTTGCAGACGAATGGCCGCGGCGTTGGCCGGAGAAAAATCGCCCAATCCTGCCATCCATCGTCATCGTGCTTTTGGGGCGTTGTACACCGTCTTCATGCGGTCGCGAGTGCGTTCTTCGTCGCGAGTTGTTGGCTTGGGCATTGCGATGGTTACCTTTCCTTACGAACGAGCCCGCTTCGTTTCCGCACGCTGGCCAGCGCGCGCCACACTTCGTTGCGCGTCAACGCTCGACCGGTTCGCTCGACGAACGCGGTATAGAGCTTCTCGAACTCGTCAGTGTACGGAAGCCGATCGACCGTCAAACGCGTCTGCTTGTACAGTTCGGCGAGAACTTCTTTGTGTGCATTGCTGATGTTGAGCCTCGCCACCGGTGGCCCCCCGCAGTTCTACGCCCCAATCGTCGCGCTGGCCGTTTCGCTCCACGGACCCTTTTCACCGGTGGTGGCAACCCCGCGGAGCATGTAGTGGGCGGTCTGGCCGCCGTCTTCGCCGAGGGAGTCTACCATGTACGGCGTGCGCGTGTTGACCGACAGGAGGCTCAGCTCGCTCGGGCCGGTCGGGGGCAGGTCTCGATCCGAGCCGCGACCGTGAGGGAGCGGTGGTGGCGACAGACCGAGGTTCTTCGCGTGTCGCGCTAACCGCTTCCTTACGGGCGCGGCTCTGATCGTCTCCGACGCCCATCACGTCGGCCGGCTTGGCCTTGTGCGTCGGCGTGCCCGCGTCGGCGAACGCGATCGTGTGCTGGAGCCGCTGGCCCTTGACACGCCGCCGCAAGCGAAGCTTGCTGATCGCTTCGCGATCGCCGCCGTGGAACGGCGGGCGTCGCGTCAAGGGCTGGCTGGTGTCCACGCTTACCACCGGCCGGGTCGTGGGCGGACGCTCAGGGCTCCCCTCGCGGTCGGGCACGGTGATCCCCATCGCGGCCCGCTCGCTGTCGTGCACGTCCGGGCTGGCCTGGAGCCGGCGCACCAGCGTGCGGATGACCTCCTGGAACGCGTCGCGGGCGCCGTCCTTGGCCTCGCGCGCCCTGCGCGCGGCCGGCGTTCACTCGCCGCACTCCGACCCGGAGCCCGCGCATTTCAATCGTACAGCAGGTAACGCTCGCGCAGCATGCGGAATTCGTCCAGGCCTTCGTGCCAGACGGCCAGGATCTCGTCCAGTGGGCGGCCTTGTTCGAACAGTTGGCGGATGCGGGCAGTACCACAGACCTTGTCGAACATGCGGTCGCGCTTGTTGCCGAACAGCTTGCGGTCAGGATTGACTTGGCGGACGGCGTCCATGACGTGGAACTGGAGCGCGGTCAGTTCGACCCGGTCGCGGTTCGTGAGATGAAGCTGCACACCGCCGCAGGTTTGCTCGGCGTAGCTGGCGTAATACGGCCGCCACAGCAGGGGACGGAAATAGACGCCGGGAAGCTGTCGGCGGTTGAGCTCGTCGGCCAGCCTTTGGGGGTCGAGGCCGGGCGCGCCGGCCAACTCGAACGGCAGCGTATAGCCGACACCCTCGCTGAGAACGCGCAACTCGCCCATGATGCCGGTGGCGGCGTAGAACAAGGCGGTGTCAGCGCGCGGAATGTGCGGCGACGTCAAGACCCACTTCAGGCCGGTCTGATCGAACCACATGTCGCGCCGCCAGCCTTTCATGCGCACGACGTGCAGGTCGCAGCGGACGGCCCCGGCCAACCAGCCTTCGCCGTTGATCATGGTTGCCAGTTCCCCGACGGTCAGGCCGTGGACGTAGGGAATAGGCAGATAGCCGACGAATGACTTGTACTCCAGGTCGAGCGGGCGGCCTTCGATACGCTCGCCGGTGAGCGGGTTGGGGCGATCGAGGACGACGAAGGCGATGTTGTTTTCCGCGGCCGCCTCCAGCGCAACGGCCATTGTGCTGATGTAGGTGTACGAGCGCGAGCCGATGTCCTGGATGTCGAAGACGAGCACGTCGAGGCCGGCGAGCATCTCGGGCGTGGGCTTGCGGTGCTTGCCATAAAGCGAACGGATGGGCAGTCCCGTCAGGGGGTCGCTGGCGTCGGCGATGTTACCGCCGGCGGTGACCTCGCCGCGCACGCCGTGCTCGGGGCCGAAGAGCGTGACGAGTTGCACTTCCGGAGTCTGGTACAGGACGTCGATGGTGGAGCGCAAATCGCTGGTGACGCCGGTGGGATTGGTGATCAGACCCACTCGTTTGCCGGCGAGGGGTTGGAAGCGGTCGGCGATGAGGACGTCGATTCCGGGCTGTACGCCGGCGTTTGGCGCTGGCGTCTGGGCGTAGGTGCCGTCGGCTGCCCCCGCCAGCAAGAGCGTCAGGGTCAGCAGGGTCCGTGTACCGGCCGTGGCGGTGGTCATGTTTGCAGTCCTCAACACGTGTTGTCCGATCCGGCGCGGCGGCACCGCGCGTACAGTCTACCAAACGAGTATAGTGGCTCACAGTTACGACGTCCTTCCGAGCTGTGACCGTGAGGGAGCGGTTGCGTCGAGAACCGGTCGGCGCCGCTAGCAACCGCTCCCTCACGGTCGCGGCTCCGCTTTGAATGCGATGCCATAATCGTGAGACACTAGACTGGCACGCTGGCGAGGTGCTCGCACGCACATGTGCAGTCCGCCCGGGGTTTGCGGAGGGCGGGCGAGTTCGGTACAACGAGCGCAGCAAGGGAGCGCCACTATGGCTGAAGATTGGGACTTGACGGCGACGAACCTGCACCGGTTGAAACAGCAGCGCTACGAGGTGGCGGTGGTGCCGGTCGGTGCCATCGAGGCTCATAACTTCCATTTGCCGGAGGGGCAGGATCTCCGGCACACAACGCACGTGGCCCGACGCTGCTGCGAACTGGCCTGGCAGCAGGGCGGGAAGGTCATTTGCCTGCCCACGATTCCGTATGGTGTGGACTGCAACCTGGCGGAGTTTCCGCTCACGATCCACGTCTCGCAAGCGACACTGGACGCCATGGTGCGTGAGATCGTGACCTCTCTGTGTGGGCATGGGATCCACAAGATCGTCATCGTCAACGGGCATGGGGGGAATGACTTCGTACCGCTCGTGCGGCAGATTCAGAGCGACCTGCCCGTGCACGTGTTTCTGTGCGACTGGTGGAAGGTGGGGCGCGATTGCTACGACGAGATTTTCGAGCGACCTGACGATCACGCCGGCGAGTTCGAGACCTCGGTTGCTCTGGCGCTGTTCCCCGAGCTGGTCGAGTTGGAGGTGGCCGGCGACGGGCAGGCCCGCCGCTTTCGCTTTGAGGCCCTGGAGCGCGGCTGGGTGCGCACCAGTCGTGATTTCTCGCGGCTGAACGATCAGAGCGGTGTGGGTGATCCGGCCCGGGCCACGGCGGAAAAGGGGCGGCGCTATCTCGAGCTGGTGTGCCAACGCCTCAGTGCGTTTCTGGTCGAGCTGGCGCAGAGCCCGATTGACGAGCATTTCCCGCATGAACCATAGAACCTATTCCAAAAACCGCCCAGAGTGGGCAGCAGAACCGAGCCGCGCGCGTAAGCAAGCGGTTTTTGGGCAACCGCTCCCTTACGGTCGCGGCTCGGAAGGAGTTTTGTGATAGGTTCTTGAGTGAACAGAGGATGACCATGTGCAGAACGCGTTGGCTATGGGCGGTGTGGATCGTTGTGGCAAGCGTGGGCGCCGATCCGGTTGCAGCGCAGTCGGCCCCCGACACGACGCAGACGCTTGACCGTGCCCGGCAAGCCGCGGCGGAGGGGCGCTTCAGCGCCGCCGAGGCGCTGCTGCGCGAGGGAATTGCCGATCCCGAGGCGCCAGTCGTCGATGATCTCGCCGTGCAGCTAGAGATTCTGCGGCGGATTCGACTGGACTACTCCCTGACAGCCGAGCAGGTGCTGCGGCAATTGCGTGAGAGCATTCCCGATGTTACGGCGGAGGAGCTGGAGGGCTGGCGGCAGCAGGGGGTTTTGCAGCAGCGCGTCATCGATGGCGAAGTGCGGTATTTCAATCGGGCGGTGGGCAACCTGTTTCGAGCGCGTCCCGCGCTGAAGGCCCGCTGCACGCCGCGCGTAACACCGGCGGGGGCGACGTTCGACTTGCCGGCACACTTGGCCCAACTCGTTGCGGAAGCGGAGCGGACTGGCCAGGCACAGGTTCACCCCGTCAAGCACCATGTTCGGTACACGCTGAGCGTCAGGGAGGGGCACCCGAGACTGCGACCGGGCGCGCTGGTGCGCTGCTGGCTGCCGTTTCCTCAGGAGTATCGCCAGCAAGGCCACGTGAAGCTGCTGTCGACCGAACCGGCGTCGGCCGTCGTGGCCCCCGACGGCCAGCCACACCGGACGGTCTATTTCGAGCAGGCGGTGGAAGATCCGAAGAAACCGCCGGCGTTTGTGGCCGAGTTCGAATTCGTGACGGCTGCGTATGTGCCGCAGCTCGATCCGGCCAAGGTGGTGCCATACGACAAGGCCGGCGAGCCGTATCGCGAGTACACGGCCCAACGACCGCCACATATTGTCTTCACCCCGGAGGTGAAGAAGCTGGCCGCCGAGATTGTCGGTGACGAGACGAACCCGCTGCGCCAGGCGCAGCGCATCTTCCGCTGGGTGTCGGACGAGATCCGCTGGTGTTCGGAGATGGAGTACAGCACCATTCCGAACCTCTCCGCGAAGGGCATCGCAGCGCGCGAAGGAGATTGCGGCGTACAGGGGCTGGCGTTCATCACACTGTGCCGGGCCGTGGGGGTGCCGGCCCGTTGGCAATCCGGTTGGGAAACGCTGCCGAACCAGTGGAACATGCACGACTGGTCCGAGTTCTACGTCGAGCCGTGGGGCTGGCTGCCGGCGGACGCTTCGTACGGTTTGCAGCAGCACGCAGACGCGCGGGTGCGGGAGTTCTACTGCGGGCATTTGGATCCGTACCGGCTGATCGTCAACCTCGACTATGGCCGCGAGTTGCACCCGCCCAAGAAGAGTTTTCGCAGCGAGCCCAACGACTTCCAGCGGGGCGAGATCGAGATCGACGGGCACAACCTGTACTTCGGCGAGTGGCGCTGGGACTTCGAGGTGCGCACAACGCCGCTGGCGGGTGGGATGGCGAGCTTGGACGAGGCCCTGGACGCGGTGGTGCCGAAGCAGTTGCGGGCCGGCCAGATGTCCGGGGCGGTGATCGTGGTAGGCCGCCGGACGGAGCCGGGTTACGAGACCTGGCAGAAGGCGTACGGGTTGATCCAGACGGAGCCGCAGCCACAGCCCATGCCGGCGGATGCCATCTTCGACCTGGCCTCCATGACCAAACCGATTGCGACGGGCACCAGCCTGATGCTGCTCGTGGAGCAGGGGCGCGTTGCCCTCGATGACCCGGTCGGCAAATACTTGCCGGAGTTCGAGTCGGGTGACAAGAAGAGCGTGACCATTCGCCACCTTATGACGCATATGTCAGGCATGCCGCCTTACGTTGGTGCGGCGCGGCAGAAGCTGATCAAAGATGAGGCAGGTTTCCCCTGCCCGGAGGCGACGCGTAAGTACATTTGCGAGCTGCCCTTGGTGGCCTCGCCGGGTGAGACCGTGATCTACAGTTGTCTGAACGCGATTTTGTGCGCGGAAGTCGTCGAAGCAGTGGCGGGGCAACCGCTGGACCAGTTCGCGGCCGCGCACATCTTCAAGCCGCTAGGCATGCGCCAGACCGGCTTCAATCCGCCCGAAACGGTGCGCGCGCGATGCGTGCCGAGCACACGCGCGGCGTATGGCGGCGGCGCGGGCGGGTTCTTGCAGGGTCAGGTGCATGATCCGCTGGCGGCGATGCAGGCCGGCGTATCGGGCAACGCCGGGCTGTTCAGCAATGCTGCGGATCTGAGCCGCTTCGCCCAGATGATGCTAAATGGAGGTACATTGAACGGCGTGCGCGTCTTGAAGGAGCAGACAGTCCGCGACATGACCAACGTGCAAAACCCGGGCGCCCTCAACAAGAAAGGGAAACCGGACCGCCGTGGGCTGCTCTGGGATCTATATGTCCCTGATCCCGGCGACGCCGGTGTCGACGCCCTGTTCGCCTGCGGCCACACCGGATACACGGGCACCGCGATCCGCATCTATCCCGAGCACGGCGTGTACATCATCGCCCTGGCCAATCGCGTCCATCCTGATGACAGTGGCAAGGTCGGTGCGCTGCGGCAGCAGGTGTGGGAGACGGTTGGGGCGGTGTTGATGGGCTGTGAGCCGCGGTAGGTTGCGCGCTGCCAGACTGCATCGTCGTCGACCCAGGCGGCGTGTGCTATCTTCAGCCGCTGTGGTAGTAGATTGGGCGCCGCGTGGACGCGCGGTGGACGGGTACCGACACCGGCGGAGGAATACCGACTTATGTCCCGCAAGACGATTCAGTTGACCGACGCGCTGCAGGCCTATCTGGTCGAGCAGACTGTGACCGAGACCGAGGTCATGCGGCGCTTGCGGGAGGAAACCGACGCCCTGCCCCTGGCGGAGATGCAGATCGCCCCGGAGCAGGGGCAGTTCATGCGGTTGCTGGTCGAGTTACTGGGAGCTCGAAATGTGCTTGAGATCGGCACATTCACCGGCTACAGCGCACTCTGGCTGGTGTCTGGCCTCCCGGCTGACGGGCGGCTGATCTGCTGCGACGTCAGCGAGGAATGGACTGCCATAGCGCGGCGGTATTGGGCCGCGGCGGGGGTGGCCCATCGGATCGACCTGCGACTGGGGCCGGCCCTCGCCACGATCGACAGCCTGCTCCACGCTGGTGCGGCCGGGACATTCGACTTCGTGTTCATCGACGCCGACAAGGAAAACAGCGCGCGCTACTATGAGCAGGCATTGCGGCTGTTGCGCGTCGGCGGGCTCGTGGCGGTGGACAACGCCTTCCACGGTGGACGCGTGGCCGAGACCGCGGTAACGGACGAGGAAGCCCCACACCGCGGCCTGAATCATGCGGTCTGCCACGACCAACGCGTGGCAGCGAGCCTGGTGCCGGTGGGGGATGGGTTGCTGTTGGCGCGGAAGTGCTGATGCGCTGCGTCGCCGAACGCGCGCAGGCTGCGCGATGCGGCGGCCACGTTTTTGCACGGAGCGACACTTGTCGTCTGCGCCGAATTCGGTAGGCTAGGCACCCGGTCGAAGCATCTCTCAGGAAAAGGAGAAGAACCATGTCACGAGGTACCGCGGTTTGTGTGATTCTGGTGGCCTGCACGCTTATCGCCGCCCCCGGCTGTATGCCGAAGATGACCATCGAAGAGATGAAGGCGACGATGCCGCAACGGCCGGCGGAACTGGATCGCCTGAATGACTTCGTCGGCAAGTGGAAGTACGAGGGCGAAGCCAAGATGGCGATGCTCGACGAACCGCTCAAGACCTGGGGCACCGGCGAAACCACGTGGAACGACAGCCGCTGGTTCATCGAAGGCCGCAGCATGTTCAACATGGAGCATTTCGGGGAGTCGCAGGGCCTGGAGACCTGGACGTACGACATCAAGACCAAGAAATACCGGTCAACATGGGTCGACAGCATGGGCATGAGCGGCACCGGCGTGGCCACGTACGACGAGAAGGCCAGCAAGTGGCACATGAAGGCCACGAGCTACGGGCCCTGGGGCAAATCGACAATGAAAGGCTGGGTACACTTCCCGGATCCCGACACGATGGAATGGTGGATGGCCGAATTCCAGGGTTTCATGAAGACCATGGAGATGAGCGGTACCGGCAAACGCGTTCAATAGAGGGGCGACAGCGGCACGCGATCGGCACGGCGTGGTCACGCAGCGCGTCAGAGCTGCGCCGGTCGGTGCCTGCCGCTGTGCTATAGTACCTGAGGTCGGCGTCGGAGGGGGCGGCATTGCGTTGAATCTGCCGCCTCTCTCTACACTTCAACAGCCAGTCCCTCCGCTGACGATCAGAGGCGGCGCGGAATTTTCTCTTATGTTCGGGTCTTGTTAGGTTTGGCGGGAGAGTGTAGAATCCACCTCTGGACGTAGCATGTTTGGCGGGCCACAGGGGTCCGGAGACCGATCCCGATCAAGGAGAAGCAGAATGAACGCATTGACCAGACTCGTCGCCGCCAGCGTAGCGGTGCTCGTCGTGGCGCTGTTGGTTGCCACGCAGGTCGTCTCGCAGGAGAAGCCGCCGGCGCAGCAGCCCGGGAAACCGGATCAGATGGCGGAGATGATGACAAAATGGCAGGAGTTGAACGCGAAGGGGCCTGAGCACAAGCACTTTGAGGCGATGGTCGGAACCTGGGACACGATGTCGCGGATGTGGATGGCGCCCGGGACTGAGCCGACCATTTCGAAGGGCACGGCCATCTTTCGGCTGATGCTCGACGGGCGCTATATCGAGCAGGTTTACAAGTGTGACATGTTCGGTGCGCCGTTCGAGGGGCGGGGTATCGAGGGCTACGACCGGTTCAAGAAGAAGTACGTGTCCATCTGGATGGACAACATGAGCACGGGCATGTTCGTAACGTACGGAACCCTGGACGCCGCCGGCAAGGTCTTCACCTACTACGGCAAGGCGGATGACCCAATGACCGGCGAGAAGGACAAGCTGGTCAAGTCCGTCGCGCGCGAGATCACGGACGACAAGGTCGTCTTCGAGATGTTCGGCAATCTCCCGGACGGCACCGAGTTCAAGTCGATGGAGATCACGTACACGCGCCGGAAATAGTCGGAACGTCGCGTGCAGCACAGGCGGCCGCCACAAGGCGCGCGCGTCGTGCGGCGGCTTCCCGAGGATCGCCTGTGCTTTCAGATGATCGCGAATCCGCCTCAGGCGTTGAGCATACGGCGCAGCTCGCTGATGCGGGCGAGATGGTAGTCGTCGTGTTCGGCCGCGAAGGCGCAGAGGTCCACGATGCGCATGCGGAGTTGTGTGCGCGGGTGGATGGATGTCCGCGCAAAGTCAGCGGCCGACAGTGCGTCCAACTGCCGCACCAGCCCCATGCGCTGGCGGCGGAAGCGCGCCGTCACCTCGGCGCTCGAAAGCGCGTTATGGTCGGCAAGCTGCGTCTTGGCGTTGGTTACGTCGACCGGGCGCATAACCGCAGCGCCGCCGAGCATGTCTTCCACGCGGCCGCTCCAGAGTTGCTCGGTGTCGCCCAGATGCCCGACGTTTTCCTGAATCGACCAGGTGCCGCCGAACTTCTGCGTCAGCGCTGTGGTAGGGACGTTGCGAATCAGCTCCTCGACGCGTGCAGGCGTGCCGCGCAGGCGTTCGATGACGTCGGGGTATTTCTCGGTGGGAAAGTCGAATGTGAACGTTCGTTCGTACCAGGGCCAGGCAGCGGGCATCTGTCAGTCTCCTCTGAGGTACGGGCCAAGGGACGCGCAGAACCAGTCCCGGCTCACGTGTCTGTGGGGTCGTAGGCGATCGCGGCGCGAATCAGCCGAGTGAACGCGCGGCGATTGATATCGCTGGCGGAGTGGATCGGAATGTGGCGCTTGGCCTTGCGGTTACCTTGCAGCAGCCTGCCCGGGTCCGGCAGAGCGGCACCGTGGATGAATCCCAGGTGCAGACACTCGTCGTCCGGTCCGATCATGCACACGTTCCCGCCGATCCGGCCATAGGCATGACCGGGCTTGTGGTAGCACAGGGCCTTGAAGGCAATCGTCTCGTCCAGTTCCGGGGCGATCTCCAGCACCAAATCACGCAGCTCCAATGCCAGGTCACAGGCCTCGTCGGGCCAGTCCTGGAAGAGCTGGGCGATCTGATCACAGTTCAAGCGCTGGGGCATGCTCATCAGCCTCGAGTCTCGGGCGACGTCGCTGCTGCGTCTGGCGCACTGGTTCTTGTGCGGCCCGGCGGTTTGCAGACCTGGTACGCTCAGACGCACTCCCATCACCCACACGCGCAGCCGGTCGCCAGCGATCCAAAAACCCGCTGCCTCAACTGGGCGGTAGTAAGCTCAGTCATCGCGTGCGCAGCAATGAGCGTACAGCTCTCGGAGTTGCGTCGCAACTGGAGGGCCGCGGTGCAGAGCGCGTCCGCGACCGTTTTGGGCAGCGTGCCGGCCGGCGCCGTCGTGGTTGAGTTCACGCGCTGTCTGTACCAGCGGACCACGCGTTCGGCATCGGGCACCGCGCAGCGCAGCGACTCCAGATGCAATCCGCTTCGACACACGACGGCCACAACGCGGGTGGTACCCGGACCGGGCATAATGAGCAGCGCGCCCAGCAGAGCGCGGGCCTCAGCCAGCAGCACGGCGCGCTCGCCAAGGTCCCGCGGCGCACTGAGTTGTTTGTGCCGCTCTGCTCGTGTGGCGTCGCTTTCGTCGGGCGCCATCCGTTCGAGCGCCGCGAGCTCGCGCGCAACTTGCGCCGGCGTGTCCGCAGCCGCTGCAAATAGGAAGGCGTCGCGGGCGCGGATCCGGTCGCGATAGACGGCCGCGCCGCAGCGACCGCCGCAGGGGCCGGCGCAGCGCCCAGCGAAGTACCTACGGCACAAGCGTGCCGGACTGCCCGGCGGCAGGAGGGTGTGGTGGTGCGCAGCGCTGCCATCGGGACACAGGGCTACGCCGAAGTAGTCGGCCAGTGCGGTCAACATAGTCTCGGTTCGGAAGCGGCTGCGAAACGGTCCGAAGCAGGGTCGCTCGGGATCGGGTTCGTGGCCCAGCGCGAGTTGCCCGTAAGGGCGATCAGCCGCGCACAGGTAGCAATAGCGCTGCCAGGAGCGCATCTGCCGGTTGAACGGTGGCCGGAGCCGGCAAATCAACTCGGCCTCGACCAGCAGGGCCTCCAGGTTCGAGACGGCGGGGCGCACTTCGATCTGGGCAACCTGCCGCGAGAAGCCGACGAAGCCCAGCCACTTCTGCCCGGCTCGCAGGCTGGTCCGCCAGGCCGCGGATGTAGGTGCCGTCGAAGAATTCGCGGACGCGGTGCGCCCGCTCCGCCCGCTCGAACCGTTCTCGCGCCTCTGCGAAACTCCGGGGCTCGATGTTGGAATTGTAGGCCCGTTCCGGTATCATGCGATCTCCCGATTTCGGTAGTACGTGGCGGTCCATCATCCCCGTGGTGGGCCGCCACGCTTATTTGATTCGTCCAGCCAACGTTGAATGGAGACGACTGCCCAGCGCCTGATAGCGCCAATTTCAATTGACGGCGGTGGAATCTGGCCGGCCGCGCGCCATGCGCGCAAAGTGCGCGGCGAAACGCTCAGCGCGGCCGCTAGCTCGGCTGCGCTGAGCGCGAGGCGCGGGACGGGCGCGGCGGTGACTTCGACGTCAGCCATTATGCCCGCCGTCGTCAACCCACCGCGCAAGGGCTTCCCGGTCGAAACGGAACTCACCATTGGGTAGGCGGATGCACGGGATGAGCCCTTGCCGAGCCCACCGAAGAACGCTCCCCCGTGGCAATCGGAGCCAAGCCTCAACCTGTCGGTGCCCGAGAATTTCGTAGCTCATACCCCAAATATGAGCTACGCAGACATGCCGTCAAATCTTGTCCCGATTCGTCCCGTTACGGTCCCGTTACTGTCCCGATCAGGGCTTTCGGAACTTCTCGCGGTACTTCCGCTTCACCGACGCCTCGGAGAATTCATACCGGTTTTCGCCGACTTTGCGGTATACGACTGCTTCCCGATGCCGTGCGTGCTTGAGGACGTCGGCGGTAACATCGTACTTGTCCTCGAAGTAGGCGGGAGGGTAGAAGTCGTCGCCGCAGTCCAGCATGTCGGCAAGGCGGCGCATCGCCTCGGCATACGCGACATCGAGCCCGCGTTGCTGGTGTAGGCGATCGAAGTCCCATGTGGGATCGTGGTCCGTCAGAAATCCCGGACTATCCTTGGCCCGCAGTCGGTCGCCGGTTTTGGGTCCGAATGCAACGGCAGCTACGGGCATCACGATGGCGCGAAAGAGGGTAGCTCCGGCGGGCTTCCTGCGCTTGTCCACCTGTTCGCGTGTACGAAGACGTCCACCGATATGATCCCACTCGCGCCCAGCGAAGGACCAGTTCAGCAAGTGTGCGTCGAACGCTTCCCGCGGAATCTCGCCCGCCACCTGCGCCCACGTGGCAGCGATGGCCCGCAGGTCGTGACATGCTGTTGCTGGTGCGGTGCCGTCCTTGACGGCTTGCGCCTCTGCGATCAGATCAGCGCGGCACTGTCGGAGCCGTTCGGCGAGTTCGTGTCCATCGCCGGCGGGCTTTGTAGTCGGCATGATGAGTTCCTTTCCCCAGCAACCCGGTCCCGCCTGATGCGGGAAGGAACTCGGAACCGCACCGAGCGGGACCGCCAAGCGGGAGCTACCCGCGGCTGCCGGTTGGTCTCATTGTACCGCGATTTGCGGCGCGCCGCCGCAGGGTCTGACCGCGCCGCCATGCTGCCAGAGCCGCGGGCCGGGTTAACTGCCGATCAGCAGATCCACGAACGCGTCGATGTCGAAACCGTTGACTTGGCCGTCGGCGTTAACGTCCGCCAGCATAGCGTCGCAGTCGGGGTAGATGGGGTCGTAGTAGTCCGGACCCTGTAGTGCCAGAACGAATGGGTCGATGTCGAAGCCATTGATTGCACTGTCGCAGTTCAGATCACCGTACGCGTAGCCCTTCAGACCAAGGCTGTAGTAACCACCTCCCGCAACGGCGACGAAATCCGCGTTTTGGGCTGCGACGTTACATTGGCCACGGTCGTTGAGTCCCCATGCCACGATCGCGCCATCGGCCTTCAGGGCCAAGCTGTGCCCGCCTCCAGCCGCGACTGCGATGAAGTCCGCATTGGGCGCCGGGACGTCGCATTGGCCCTCATCGTTCCGTCCCCACGCCACGACCGATCCGTTGGCCTTCAGCCCCAGGCTGTGGTATGCGCCCGCGGCGATGGACAGGAATCCGTCGTTGGGGTTCGGAACGTAGCATTGGCCGTACGCATTGTACCCCCATGCCACGATCGCCCCGTCGGCTCTTAGACCTAGACTGTGTTCGCCCCCCCCAGCGACGGCTACGAAGTCTGCATTTGGCGGCGGCACATCGCATTGGCCAAAGGAGTTGAAGCCCCACGCCATGATCGACCCGTCGGCCTTCAACCCTAGGCTGTGCCGATATCCCGCCGCAACGGCCAAGTAGTCTTCATTCGGTCCAGGCACATCGCATTGGCCATGAACGTTGAGTCCCCATGCCACAATCGAACCGTCTGATTTCAGCCCCAGACTGTGCGCGGCGCCGGCCGCAACGGCTAGGAAGTCCTCATTGGGGGCAGGAACGCTGCATTGGCCGTAGTAGTTCCAGCCCCACACCACGATCGACCGGTCGGCCCTCAACCCCAGGCTGTGCTCGTAACCGCCTGCAACAGCCAAGAAGTCCTCGTTCGGCGCCGGCACGTTGCACTGACCAAGGATGTTCAACCCCCACGCTACTATCGAGCCATCGGCTCTCAACCCCACGCTGTGGTAGCCTCCCCCCGCGATGCCAACGAAACCATCGTTGGCCAAGGGCGAGTCGCATTGGCCCTCGTCGTTCCGTCCCCACGCCACGATCGATCCGTCCGCCTTCACGCCCAGACTGTGCTCGTAACCGCCTGCAACAGCCACAAAGTCCTCGTTGGGGGCCGGCACGTAGCACTGGCCCCGGGCGTTGTATCCCCACGCTATGGCCAAACCGTCGGTCTTCACACCCAGGCTGTGATAGCTGCCCCCGGCGACGGCCACGAACCCAGCATTGGGGGGCGGTACGTTGCATTGGCCACGGTCATTCAATCCCCACGCTACGATCGAACCATCGACCTTCAGCCCTAGGCTGTGCCAGTCACCCGCTGCAATGGCCACGAAGCCTTCATTGGGTTCTGGGACACTGCATTGTCCGTAGCCGTTGTGTCCCCACGCCACGATCGCCCCGTCGGCCTTCAACCCTAGGCAGTGCCCGTAGCCGCCTGCAATGGCGACAAAGTCCTCGTTGGGGGCCGGCACCTCGCATTGGTTCTCGTTGTTGCACCCCCACGCCACGATCGAGCCGTTGGCCTTCAGGCCAAGACTGTGGTAGTACCCCCCAGCAATGGCCACGAAACCCGTGTTGGGAACCGGTACATCACATTGGACGTAGTAGTTGTACCCCCACGCCACGACCGATCCGTCCGCCCTTAGGCCTAGACTGTGTTCATAGCCCCCGGCAACGGCGACACAATCTTGGCTGATGTCGCCCCCACAGACCGTCCGACCCCAGCCCACAATCGAGCCGTGTCCATATTCTCCCCAGGCCGTCCCGGTCGCTAGCATGCCGGCCAAGGCGCATCCGCACACCAGTCTGACGATTGCCTGTCTCATCGACCTGCTCCCTTCTCAAAGTACGTGGCGACATGCCCCACCGCTCAACCATCATAGCACACACGCCTGCGGAAGCGCGTAGCAACGAATTCCCGGCCGAGCCCCCGCTGTGCCAGAGTTTGGCCATAGTGCCCCCTGGTGCATGAAAGCGGGCGAGCCCGCGACGGTTCGCAAAGCTCGCCCGCTTCAAGAGTTAGCACTATGCGCCCGGCAGGATTCGAACCTGCGACCTACGGTTTAGGAAACCGTTGCTCTGTCCTGCTGAGCTACGGGCGCCCGGTTAGGACGCCTGACAGCACAGAACCATTCGTGAGACCTGAGCCACGATCGCAAGATCCGAGCCGCGACCGTCAGGGAGCGGTTGCCCTTAGCCGCCCAGTCCGTGCGCGAGCGTCGGGGAGCGGTTGTTCAGACCCGCCCGGTCCGCGCGGTTATACGTGGCGAAGCTCAGGCCATAGTGCCGTCAGGCGCTCTTACAGCATCTTACCCGCGACGGTCCTGAAGCAAAACGCTCTCACCCACGCGGTTGAAGAAAACGCAATGTGAATCGCCGAGGTGCCGCACGGCCAACGGGTCCAGTCGGGGTGCCGGGTTGACGCCCCAACTGGCCCGTGGGAGGCTCAGCGCTCCTGAGACAGGGGAACCGCACGGGAAGGTCGTTGGCGGCTGCTCGCGCTGCGTTCGCGGCGTGACGCTCTCGGCGCTGTGGCACGGGGAAGAGGGGATGGACCGCGCTCCAGCCGCCAGCGCACAAGTGTGTCGGTCACCTTTGTTGGGATTCGCGAAATCACTCTCCGGGCGTGCCCATCCAATCGGGTGGAGCGACCTCCTGCAAGAGCGTGGCGAAAGTCGCCAGTTCGTCGTAGCGATCGTCCCACGTGGTGAACATGATGCCCCGCACGTCCGGCGTCCTGGTGATCTCGTCCCACCAGGACTCGAAGAACGCCGGCGCGTCCGTCACCGGGTCGAAATTGGCGCTGACGATCTGCCGGTGCCCGCGATCGGCGAAGAAGGGCAGCGTGTCCTGGCGCTGCTTGTGACTCCAGTTACAGATAACGACGTCCTGGTCGAGACCTTCCCAGCTCCCCTCCAGACTGCCGTCGATCAGGTAGTAGTCATCATGCGCGTTGGACTCCGGCGCAAACATGTCGTGCCAGACGATCAGCTCCGCCTCCGGGTTGGAGGCGTGCACGGTGCCACCCAGGCGCCTGAAGCTGTCCGCCACCATCTCGCCCGCCGTCTTGCCGGTGGCCTTGCAGGTGGCGCAGCTTCCGCCGGTGCGCAACTCGGAGTACGCCAGGAGGTAGCGTTGCGGCACGAAGCCCAGAGAGCCGAAGAAGTCCGTGAGGTTCTGCACTTGAGATTGGAAGACGTCGTATACCTTCTGTTCGGACATGCAGCAATCGACCTGGTCTTCGTGAATGATGCGCGCGTGGTAGTAGCTCACCAACAGGCGGGTACCGTCGGGCGCGTCATTCAGCATCATGATATTCGGCTCGGCGTGATGGTGATCGTAGGTCCCCGGATAGCCCTTCGACACGCCGAGGTAGCGGTCCTGAATGGGCATGAAATCAACACCCTCGACATATGCGGTGTCATCCGCCGCGCTGCGGACGCTGAGCGGACAACCAGGACGCCGCAGGACATTGATCATGCCGATTTCGGTCAGCTCCGCATCGTCGATCCACGCCCGCCCCGCGGGCGAACGCCAGATACCAAGTAGGACCACGACTGCTTCGGCGTCCCCGGAATTGAACAGGGTTTCGTATTGCGTCCATTCCGTAGTCGGCTCAACCTGGAAGGCGTTGTAGGTTAGCTCGTGGCGCGAGTTAGCATCCTGGACGATCAGATCGAACGAATTCGAGGGGCCCAACTCTTCCGTCTTCAGCCAGGCGCTCAGGCGGTAGTAACGATGTGGCTTGACAGGCACGGTCTGCCGGACGCGGCAGGCGGGCGTGTCCGTACCCGTCCGGTCCATCCGCACGGACTGCTTGCCCGAGTGCTTTACGGTTTGGTCGGCCACGGTCGCCTGACCGGGATAGTCCTGGAAGTCCCACCCCGTGAACGTGTCCTCCACCGACTCCTCCTCGAACCCGCCGTTGACAATATCCACGTCGGGATCGGGCACGTGGCGGGCGACGCCATCCTGCACCTCGAACTGCGCGTCACGCACCTCGTAGCCGGCTGCGAGATTCACATCGTGGGCCAGGATCGGCTCCGCAAATGCAAGGGTGAAGAGTTGCGGGATGAGCTCGATATCGTGCGCTCGGCAGGTGTCTAGCAGCGCCCCGACGTTCTCGTGGTACTTGCGGCCGGCGTAGCGACTCAGGTCACCGAAGCCGAAGACCTCCAGCAGTTGCAGCTTGGGGTCACTCAGCACGACGCCGTTGAGCCCCAAGGCCGCAGCCTGTTCGACGAGACCCTGGGCTCGTGCGAGATCATTGTCGTCAGCCAGGTTGGCGCGCAGGAACACCCAGCGGTGGGCGATATCGTAGTATTCGGGTGGCGGGGCGCCATCGGGCGTGAGGTCGTTCCCGTCTTCACCGCCGCCGGTGTTGTCATCCGAGTCCGAATCTGAATCCGAATCTGAATCCGAATCTGAATCCGAGTCTGAATCCGAATCTGAACCAGAGTCTCCGCCCGAGTCTTCGCCAGTCGTACCCGTCGTATCATCGCCGGCCGAGTCGTCATTTCCGCCCCCCTCATCCCCACTCGAAGCGGCTGGCGCACTGCCGTCGGCCTTAGGCGCATCCGCCGTCCCGCCGGCATTGTCACCATCACCTTCGGCGGCAGCCGGCGGCTCGCTCGGCTGCGTGTCGCTTTCCGGCCATGGGCCGTCCGAAAGCACATCGGAAACGGTGATTTCTTCCAGGCACCCCCCCAAGAGTACCAGCACCAGGCTGAGTATCAGGATCGTCGCGGCTCGCTGCATGGCGTGTTGACTCCGGCTTCGCCGCCCCCGGTGCCCTCGGTTCTCTGGCCTCGTCGCCGGCGACGGCAGCGGGCGGCGCGCGCTGAGGGCGCAAGCCCGGAGTGAGTCGGCCAGTGCTTAGTGGAGAAGGTCTGCGGCAGGCGCTTGACGCCGCCGCCGGGGCTGTTGTGTCCGCGAGTGCTTAGCGTGTGCGGTTCATTCCTGGTCCTCCGCCCGGTCGCCAATCCGGGCATGTCCAGGGGCTCTTTCGCATGCACCGCCAACGTCTGCCGCGATCGTCGTGGGCAGGTTGGCCATGCCGGTGGGGATGGTCACCGCCGCCGATGGCGTTCACCGCTGGAGCAGCCGGCATCCGACCGAAGTCCGTGTCAGTTCAGCCGGCATCAGGAGTGTGCTTCTTTCCCAAACGCACATGGCCGCGTTAATCAGGGCCAACGCGTATATTCTTCAAATGGAATCGCGCACGGGGAGGGCCATTCTCTCTATTTTTACATCGTCGCGAGACTTGGGGCATTTGCGTCAATGCCTGATAACCTCTGCGCGGAAATCTCAGGACGCCTTGCGTTGACGGAACGGCACGCGTCGTCTCTCGTACGCACGCTGCGCGGGCTGGCGGTCGGCACTGCGAAACGGCGTACGCCCGCGCTGTCTGCAACCCGCTGGGCGTCAAAACTGGAGGTGTCTAATGGCGTCAAGACGTCTGCTTATAGGACCGAGAACCGGGAGGCCGGCACTGCTGGCGATCGCAGTGCTGGTGAGCGCAGGCATAATCACCGCCGGAGCGCGACGGGCTCCGTGTGTCGAATCGGCGCGGGCTGATGAACAGGCCCGCTCGATCCCCGACCTTCTCCACGTGGACGCTCAACGTGGAGATGATCGCAACCCCGGGACCCAGGAACGCCCCTTAGAGTCGTTGTCCGCCGCGCTCGCGCGTTTGCCCGACCCGCTGAGCGAATCCGTGACGATCGACCTGGCCGGGGGCAAGTACGTCACGACCGGCGGCCATGGGATGCCCGGGGACACACTCGAACTCATGTCGCGCATGCGGCCGGGTGTCTCCGTTCGCATCATCGGCCGGCCAGACGACCGCGGGCATATGCCCATTCTGGCCTGGGAGGGCGGCCGCGCACTGGTCGATGTGCGCGAAGGTGATTGGTGGATTGAGGAAGTGCAGGTTGGGTCAGGAACCACGCGACAACGCCGGGGCGTGATGGTGGCCGGTCCTGGGCACATCACGCTCAAGAACATCACGTTCCGTACCCGCAGTCTGTCTGATGCCGGCATCTATGCGCACCGAGGCGGGGAGGTGTCGTTGCGTGGGGTGATCAGATTGAACGAGCACCTGCACGAGAAGGCCGGCGACGAGACGTTCTGCGGTATCATCGCAACCGATCACGGCCTAGTTCGCTTCCGCGAGCGCGAGTCCGCGGCGCTCGACATCGGTAACGGCAGCCTCTCGGCGAGCTACTATGGCTGCATCCGGCTGGGCTGTGAGACGGCGCGCATCACAAGCTGGGGTCGGCAATCCAACAACCTGGCGATCAACAATGGCGGCCGCATCGACCTGCACAACACCACGACCACGCTGTGCGCCCGGGATCCCCGCAACACGCCCATTGGCCTGGAGCACGACGGCCATATCCTCGGAGAGGATGCCCACATAATCATCATCGGCGAGAATCACGATGCCATCGCGCTCCAGAAAGCCAGCACGCTGACGTGCAACGACATCGAGCTGCGCGGCAAGTTCAAGACGACGATCTGGGCCAGCAGCGGCTCGATGTTTGTCGGCCGCTTCCTGACCGACATCACGCGCGTGTCCGCCACAACCAGCGCGACGATCAACATCGAGAAAATTGAAGGCGAGATCCTCGGACCGGTCGAGGCCCGCCGCTGCGGCATGATCTCCCTGCCGGATCGAAACGTGTTCTCAGAGTAGCGCCGTGCTGATCGGCTCGGGAATGGTGTCAACGACGGGGTATGGCATCGCTGCGTGTTGGCCGTCGGGGGCAGACTTGGGTCCTACGTCTGGGACAGAACCCGGACGCTACATCAATACGGAAGACGCTCTAGCCGCCGACCATCTCGAGCACACGCTCATACCTGCTCGCGAAGGCTTGCGACCACTCGGCCATCAGCCGGCTTGCTTCGGCTTCGTTCGCTTCCTGGTACTGCTGTCCCAGCGCGTAGGCCTCCTCCTCGGAGAAGGGCGGCGTAGTCAGTTCCATGAGTGCCTCCGCGGGGGTTCCAGCGTTGATCACCTCTTCCCACGCCCGCTGCAAGAGTATGTGGTTGTCGCCCGTAGCGGCCAGCATCAGCGGCTTCAGAATCGCGGTGCGCCGACGCGAACCTTCCAGATCCAGCTTCAACCCGAAGTCGGTTTCGAACGGGTTCTCGTCGACGGCGAGCTTCCCGGCGTATTCGGTGTATACGTTCGGGGCCACCGGGTAGTGGTGCAACGTGCGCCCATAGCTGGCACGCTGATCGCTGCGCACGCCCCACAAAACCTGCCCCTCATCACTCAGACAGAAGTTCAGGAAGTCCTCCGCCAGTTGCCGGTCGCGCGCGCAGCGCAGCACGCTCAGAACCTCGGGGGTCACCGCCGTCGCACCGGGTGGGTTGATGTACCGGACACGCCCCCCACTGGCTTCGGCCAGGTCCAGACCGTCGAAGTTGACGGCGAATGCCGCCAGAAACACGCCGCGATCGACCGCCTCGAGCACGCTCCGGCTGCTATCGAGCAGGGCGCGCGCGTTGGCCAGGAGCCGGATCGTCGTAGCCCAGCCCTCTTGCCAGCCGACCTTCTGGAGCATCAGATTCAGGCATTGCCGATTGCTGCCGCTGCCCATCGGATCGGCCAACCCGATCCAGCCAAAGAAGCGCGGATCCGCCAGGTCGGCCCAGGTCGTGGGTGGCGCGATGCCGCGCTGCTCGCAGGCGGCCTGGTTGAAAACGATCCCGAAGGTGGTCAGCCCGGTGGCAAACCAGCGCGATTCGGGGTCACGCGCCGACAACCCGCTCACCTCGGCCGGAAGGTCGCTGCGTACCGACCCGACCTTTCGGGAATAGCCCCGTTCGGCCAGGATAAGATGGTCGGCAATGCCGCCACCAAACATGATGTCGGGGGCCTTGCTGGGACCGCCTTCGCCCGTGGAGCGGAAGACGGACGTGATGTACTCGACGCATTTGGGTGTTCCGGTTGCGATCCAGTCGACCGAGACGTAGCTTCCGCGGTGGACGTTGTGCCAGTTCGAGAATTCGACTTCGAAGGCATCACGGATCTTCTTGCTGTGAGGTGTGATGATCGTGAGCTGCTTGCGAACCGCGGGCTGGCTGTTGGTGCTGGTGCCGGCCGGATCGCTGCACCCCGCCACCGCCCACAGACCGCCGGGCAGCAGCGACAGCAGTCCAAAAGACAACAATCTGCGCATCTGGCCTGATCGCATCGTGAACCTCCAGCAGCCCGAACGGCTTGCGCACCCCTCTTCCGCGGGCGGATTCGAGTAGACTCGTGGTCAGCGGCTGATCATGTAGGGATTTAAGCGGATTCGCCGCGCTTCTGTCAATGGCCCGGCAAGAACGCGGGGGGCGAGTGCGCTCCGCGCTGCGATGCGTCTGGCGCGCGGCGACGCAGGCTTATGGACCGCGTCCTACCTGGTTGCCACGGCCGTGGCAACTACAGATGGCATGATGGCGGTCATCATGAGCGTGACTTGGGCGGCGTGGACCGCCTCGGCCGTCGCCCGCCCCATCAACTCCCCCTGGCAGAGCTGCCGGATGCGTGGCTTGCGCCGCCGGAGGTCCTTTCTGGAAAACGGGATACGCAACAGGTCCACGCTCTGGGCCAGCGCTATGAGGATCACCGTGCGGGGCTGTACGCGCGGATTGTCGCCGAAGATCGCTTCGCGCAAACGCTCGATCAGGCGGCGTTCCGGCCGCGGGTCGAGTTCCGGGTAGACCTGCCGCCGAAACAGCAGCAAGAACGTCTTCTCGTTGGTGCGCAGGATGCCACGCCGGCACAAACCCCGGGCTACGCGGTGATGAATACGCTTGATGCCTGCAAGACGCTGAACCCACGTTGCGAGTGGCGCGCGGCGTTTGGCAGCGCTGATCTTCTGCAGGGCCTCATCGAGGATTGGCTCGCCCAGCGGTTCGCTGCTTTGTAGGTTGACGAGTCGCCGGCGACCCTCGTCCACCGCGATGCGCTCGTCCAGCAGCAGCTCGGCTAGAATGGCGCCCCCGATGGCGTAGACGTGCATCGACCCCATCCCGACCGTCCCCTCCTCGTCGCGGAGGGCCAGTAGCATGATCTCCTCGTGCAGATACAAAGGAGCCTGACGTTGCGGCATGTCCTGAGTCTCCTGTGGGGCAATAAGCGGGGGACACCCATCGCGCCCGCGGACCGGCTGGTCAGGATTCTACAGCCGGTTGGGCGGCGCGCGTACACCGGCGCCGGCACCGATGTCGTGGCCGCGCGCCAGCAACCAGGTCAATGTAAAACCTAAGTTCTTAGTTGGCTCCGTCCTGCCGGTGACGTTATCATTAACCAAGAGCGCCTAACAAAACCGAGCCGCGACCGTAAGGGAGCGGTTTCCAGCGCCGACCGCTTCGCTCGCGTACGCTCGCGGCTGAAGCACACGTGGAAGTTCTGTTAGGCGCTCTGAGTTTTTGGGTACCGGGATCAGGAGAACCGCGCTGTGCCTGCCAAGCCGGAGAGAAGGCTGACACCTCTGGAGGCCACCATCATGGACTGTGTCTGGGACCTGTCGCGCGCGACGGTGCGCCAGGTCCAGGAGCGGCTGAGTCAGACCAAACCACTGGCATACAACACGGTGCTCACCATGATGGGCATTCTGCGCGAGAAGGGTTTTCTCTGCTCCACGCGTAAGGGTCGCGCGGATGTCTATGAGCCCACGGTGACGCGTGCGCACGTGGCGCGCCGCGCGCTGCGCGAGTTGCGGGAGCGTTTCTTTGCCGGCTCGACCCGCGGCCTGGTTAGCGAATTGCTCGACTCGAGTCGGTTGTCCCGGGACGAAATCCACGCCATTCGGCGCGAAGTGGACCGCAAGCTGCGCGAACAGTGCGAGCGCGATTAAGGGGTGGTGCGCAGATGAACCAGTGGGTGGAGCTTCTCAACGGAATCGGGCGCTGCCTGCTGGCGCACCTGCTGCCGTTGAGCGTCGAGCTGGCGATTCTCGCGGCGGCTGTGCTCGCAGTCCTGGCGCTGTTGCGCCCGCGTTCTTCGGCGATTCGACACTTGTTCTGGTGCCTGGTGCTGGTCAAGCCATTGACATCGCTGCTGGTCGCCTCGCCGGTCTCGCGGTACGGGGTGTCTCAGCCCACGTTTTCCGCACGCGGGGCCCCCGCATCATTCGCTGCCGACGCGCGTGGAGGATTCGCCCGCACAGCGCACCTCCACCCCTCGACGATGACACGGACGGACGTGGAACGACGCTTCGCGGGAGGGCGAGCGGCGTTGGCAGGCAATGCCACTCTGGATTTGTATGGACTGGCGGCTTTGGGATACCTGTTGGTAGCCACGTTGCTGGGCTTGCGGCTGCTGCTGGGCTGCGCGTGTACGTGTCGTGTCTGCGCCACACGGCCCACAACCAGCGCGACGGTCCGCTACACGAGCTTCTGATGCAGACCGCCCAGCGGTGGGGTGTGCATCGGCACGGTTCATCCCGCGATCCGCTACTCGCTGCGGAAGGAGAAGATTCAAACCGCAGACAAGTGGATCCGGCCGCTTTCGAGCTGCCCCTGGACACCTTCTGGGTCACTGCCGGGGATGTGGGCGGCTCGTGGCCTGGAGGACACCGTACCAGTCGTGGAGCGCGGCCTGCGCGGCATCCTCAACCGAGATGGATCAAACCGGCTGTCTGGGCTTCATGGACCCATGGAGCTTCGTCGCGTGTGCCGCCCACATTGAACATGCGCTCGCGCGCGAAATTCTCATCAAGCAGGTTCCGATGATCTTGCGGGCCCAGGAGGCAGACGGCGGGTGGGGCGAGCATGCGTACAAAGTCTTCGCCGCATTGAGGAGGCATGGTCTGCTGGACGAGCTGCGCGCCAAGCCGCCGCTGCCTCCGGACTGGCATGTCGTACGCTCGATCCCCGTGCCGAAGGGAGACTTGTGGGGCCTCGTCTGGGATGGGGCGCGACTGTGGACCGGCGTACGAGCAACCAACGAGGCAATCGCCTTCGCGCCGGCGGATGGACGGATAGTCAAGCGGGTGCGCTTGCCCGAGGGCCACGGCCGGTGGCTGGGATGGTGGAACGGCAAGCTGGCCGTGACGCAGGGCAGCCCCAAGAAACACGACCCCAAGCGGTTGCTACAAATCGATCCCGACCACGGGCGCATCCTGCACGAAGTGGCCCTGGACGAGCCGGAGCACGTGGGTGGTGTGGTGCAGCTCGGCGACAAGCTCTGGGTGTTTGATGCGTTCTTTGGCTCGGAGTACGTGCTCGATGCGGCTGAACCGCTGAGCCCGACAGAGACCCGTGACGAGGGCGCGTTGCCCGTCGCCCTGGCGGTGACGGCCAACGCCGCCGGCACCGACGCGATGTGGTGCGTGGATGCCTGGAGTCCCTGGGTGATCAAGACCAACGTTCGCCACCGACTCCTCGACTGGGCCGAACGCCCCTTCCGCAGCTTCAACGGTGTTGCCTGGGATGGCGCGCGGCTGTGGGCGCTTTACAAAGAGCATCACCGCCTCTGCGTGATCGAGAAGTCGGCCACGGCCCCATGGCCTAGTGCTTCGATTGCGCAGGACTAGCGCCCACTCCGGCGAAGGCGACAACGGAGATGCACGCATGAGAAAGGTGTTGGAAAGTGTGCCGGCGATCGGGTATCAGGACTGTGATTGCACCTTCTCCGGGTGCGTTTGCTCCACGCTGAAATACCTGGGCAAGCAGGCGTCGCACGCGATCGTCCAAGGGCTCTGCGGCAGCGCCTTCAAGCTCTTCTGGCACAAGCGTTGGTGCCCGAGCAATGGCAGCTACTTTGGTGGGCGCGAGACCCTCTTGGGCTACTATGGCCTCGACTTCGAGAATACCGTGTTCGAGCCCGACAAGTACGATCGCGCGGACTGGCCACAGTCCGTCAGATCCAGTATCGACGCCGGCGTCCCCGTCATCTCGGCCGGAATCGTCGGCCCCCCCGAGTGCGTCATCATCACGGGGTATGATGGTGAACGGCTAATCGGCTTGAGCTACTTCCACGAATACCGCAAGTGCTTCGAACGGGATGACTGGGTGGAAGATTGCCACGGCCTGCTGCTGATCCGTGGCGCGGCGAAACGCGACCAGGCAACCTGCATCCGTGAATCGATCTGCTGAAGACGGCGTTGGTTCTGGCACCATCCAATGATGATCCGCCTGAGAAACGACGCCAGATTCTCGAGCAACAGACGCGGGCCGACCTAGGCCGAATGGTGCGAGCGGCAGGCGTGGAAGACGAACGGGCCGTCGCGGAACTCGAGCAACTCTGAGCACGCCGCTCACGACATGACGTGGCGGCCGCAGCGCTTCGATCCACGTCGCTGCCCCTTGGGATGCCTGTCACAACTGCTTCTGGCGCCGGTCAATGGCCCGGCTGCACGAGCTATTAACCCGTGCCACACACGTTCCGTTAGGCGCTCTTGACGGTTTAGGAGCCGCGCCGGGATGGGCCTGGCAGTATTCGCGCGCTGCGTCCGGACCGAGCGCTGCGCAGCTTGTATTTGTGAAGCGGCAACAACGGCCGTTTCCATTCCATGCTTGCCGGGCGACGCGGAGTGTCGCGTTTCACTGCATTGCCAGTTAGAGTAGTATTCTGCTGCCTGATTAGCCGCGCGCGCTGGCTGATCCGCCGCACGCAAGAGAGCAGTGCCCGCGCATCGCTGGTCGGAAAGGAAGATCCGATGTTCCGAGCCTCTGTCTCCGTGGCCTGTGGGCTGGCGCTGCTCGTGCTGCCACAACTCTGCTCGGGCGAGGACGCTGCGCCGTGCCAGCCGGCTGAGGACGATGCACAAGTAAGGCTCATCACGCTGGCTCCGGGGCATTTTCACGCGGCGCTGGTTCAGAAGACGATGTACGCTCAGATAGCACCACTGGTGCACGTCTACGCGCCGCCGGGACCGGACGTGGCCGATCACTTGCGGCGCATCGAGGGGTTCAACAACCGCGCGGAGAACCCCACGGCGTGGGAAGAGCGGGTCTACACCGGGGCGGACTTCCTGGAACGCCTGCTGGCCGAACGGCG
>JAHJAR010000268.1 GCA_018814045.1 Planctomycetota bacterium
GCCGTGTTCGTCCAGGATCAATACACGCTGACGGTCAACGTCACCGGCAGCGGCTCGGTGACGAAGACCCCCGACCAGGCCACTTACACCTACGGCCAGAACGTCGACCTGGAAGCGTTCCCTGACGCCGGCTGGACGTTCGACCGCTGGGAAGGCGACCTGACCGGCAGCACTAATCCGGACACGCTCACCATGGACGGCAACAAGACCGTCACGGCGGTGTTCGTGGAGGATATTGTCGAATACACGTTGACGATCGGATCAACGCCGCGGACGGGCGTCTCCATTCAGGTCAGTCCGTTGGACAACGGCGGTCTGGGTGATGGCGTGACCGATTTCCAGCGGGTCTACAGCGACGGCGCGAATGCCACATTGACTGCACCCGCGCGACCGACCGTTGCCGGTTCGGGAATGACCTTCTGCCATTGGGAGGTGGGCGGCGTGCCGCAAACGGACGAAGAGACCATCCTGGCACACGCTGTCACCAGTGACGCATCGTTGGTGGCGGTCTACCTGCTGGTCGGCGACATGAACGCTGATGGTGCGGTGAACGGCTTCGACATCGATCTGTTCATCGTGGCCCTGGACGATCAGGCCGGCTTCGAGGCGACGTACGGCCCGTGCCGCCTGCGGGCGGCCGACACGAACGGCGACGGTGCGGTGAACGGCTTCGACATAGACAGCTTCATCGACCTGCTCGACTAGGCACGGCCCAACGACAGCAAATGCCGAGCGGTGCCGGCAGGCAGAATGCCGGCACCGCTCGTCTGTGTGTAGTGCGGCGGTGATGGTCGGTCACCGCGCATGCGCAAGCCGTCTCGCACTCAAGGTCACGCCGCATCTAGCGAGCCGGAGGCTAACCGCGATAGAATTCCTGCCGGGTTGATGATCATGCGCACTGCATGCGCGGAATGCCGGTGAGCCATGGGCATAATGATTGACCCGACCCTTGTGATTCTGGCCGCCGGCCTGGGCCGACGCTATGGCGGATTGAAGCAGTTGGAGCCAGTCGGTCCCGCCGGTGCCACGCTCATGGATTACACGGTGTATGACGCCTGGCGGGCCGGGTTTTGCAGAGTCATCTTCGTCATTCGCCCGGAGATGGAGGCAGTTTGCCGGGCTGAGCTCAGCCCGCGCTACGCGGATCACATTCCGGTCGACTACGTTTTCCAGTCGCTTGGTGCGCTTCCCGCAGGTTGCGCAGTTCCGGCCGGCCGCACCAAGCCTTGGGGAACCGGCCACGCCGTCCTGGCCGCTGCGGATGCCGTACGCGAGCCCTTCGCCGTCGCGAACGCCGACGATTTCTACGGGACGAATGCGCTGGCAGCGGTGGCCGGGTTCCTGCAAAGCGAGATAGCCGTAACCGAGCCGGTGTTTGCGATGGTGAGCTATTCGCTGCGCGACACGCTCGCCGAGGGCGGCACCGTTGCTCGCGCTGTGTGCCACTGCACGCCGGACGGGTGGCTCGCGCGCATCGAGGAAATCGTTGGGATCGCGCGCGAAGGAACGAATGGACACTGCAAGGGCCCACAGGGCGAGCCGCAGATTCTGCCCGGTGATGCGCTGGTGTCAATGAACTTGTGGGGATTCCAACCAGTGGTTTTCGAGGAACTGCGCAGCGGATTCCGTGAATTCCTGCAAACCCAGGGAGCCGCGCTCGATGCCGAGTTCTACCTGCCGGCGGTGATCCAGGATGCGATTCGCGCCCGCCGCGCGCGGGTGCGCGTTCTGCCAAGCGAAGACCCCTGGTTCGGCATCACGCATCCCGAGGACAAGCCCCATGTGACGGCCGCCATCCGGGCACTGGTAGCCCGCGGCGTCTACCCCGAGAAATTATGGCGCTAACCGGCCAACCAAGCCCCGAATCCGCCGCCGCCAGCTTTGACTTGGAGGGTGAGCTAGATTCCGCCGAACCGTTTGGGGGCGGGCATATCAACGCCTCATACTTGCTCAGCTATTGCGGCTCCGCGGGCGTAGCGCGGTTTCTCCTGCAACGCCTGAACGACGCCGTCTTCGCCGATCCCCCGGCGGTGATGGACAATATCTGCCGCGTGACCGCCCATATCGCACAGAAGCTGGCCGTCAGGAACACACCGGATGCCGTCCGCCGCGTGCTTACGCTCGTACCCACGCGGGCGGGAACGTCGTTCCTCCGCGGTGCGACGGGGGAATGCTGGCGGATGTATCGGTACATAGAGAACACGCGCATCCACGAGGCCGTCGCGACTGCGGAGCAGGCCTATGCCGCGGGGCGCGCCTTCGGTGAATTCCAGCATCTGCTGGCGGATCTGCCGGCCCCGCGTCTATACGAGACCATTCCCGACTTCCACAACACACCGCTGCGTTTCGCGGCGTTGGAGAAAGCGGTACAGGCCGACGTTTGTGCCCGGGCCGCCACGGTGCGGGCCGAGATCGAGTTCGCCCGCGAGCAGCGCGCGTTGGCACCCGTGTTGCTCGCGGCGCAGCAGGCTGGCGAAATGCCCGAGCGCGTCGTCCACAACGACGCCAAGATCAGCAACGTCCTCTTCGATCGCGACAGCGGGGAGGCGATCTGTGTCACCGACCTCGATACGGTCATGCCCGGATCGGTCCTGTACGATTTTGGCGACATGGTCCGCTCGATGACGTGCGTCGCCGCGGAGGACGAGCCAGACCTGGCCCGGGTGGAGGTGCAACTGCCGCTCTTCGAGGGTCTGGCACACGGTTATCTCGAGGCGGCTGCTGAATTCCTCACACCCGCCGAACGCGACCACCTGGTCCTGGCCGGCCGGCTGATCGCGCTCGAACAAGGCGTGCGCTTCCTCAGCGATTACCTCAACGGCGACATCTACTACCAGACCACCCGACCGCGGCACAACCTCGCTCGCTGCCGGGCACAGCTCAAGCTCTTCGCGTCACTCACCGAGCACGAGCCGCAGATGACGGATTTCGTGCGCAACTGGTCACCGGGCAAACCCACGTGACGTTGCCTGGAGTGGTCACGACGCCGCACCGAGCCGCGGCCACAAGCACCGAGCCGCGGCAGCAAATACCGAGCCGCGGTAGCAAATACCGAGCCGCGACCGTAAGGGAGCGGTGGCGTCAGATATCGCTTGGTTCCGCAGGCAACCGCTCCCTTACGGTCGCGGCTCGGCTTCGAATACGAAGCTGTTTAAGCGAAACGCCACGCTATGCAGGGTTGTCACAGGCGTCTCGCCTGTGGGCTCACGCGTCAACGATCCCCAACGGCTCACAGGTCTGCCAGCGGCCACGCGTAAAGTCGGGAATGTCAACCGGCCGGCTACGCCGCGCAACCGAACGCTCGGTCGCCTCGCACACGGCGCTCCAGGCGGCCGCGTCGTAGACGTTCATGTCCGTCGGCAGTCCCTCGCGCAAACACTTGATCAACCGGTAATCCTCGAGGAAGTCCATCCCGCCATGCCCGCCGCTGGCCTGCTTGACTGCTTCTGACTTCCAGAGTGGGTGTTCGTACTCGGCGCACGTATCCAGTTCCTCCCAGGCATGCTCAGGGCTGCGTCCCTCGATATGCACGCGCTCCGGCCACTTCTCGAAGATACCGCGGGTACCCTGCACGATGTGGATGCGGCTGTAGGGCCGGGGCAAATTCGTGTCGTGCACCAGGTAGATCGTGCGGCCCTTGACGGTCTTGATCAGGGCGGTGTTCACGTCGCCGAGGACGTATTTCTCCTTGCGCCGGGGATCGTCCGGGGGAAGATGCTCGCGCTGCCAGCCCTGCAAACCGCGTGACGGACTGCTCATCGAGACGAGGTAGTCGAGTCGATCGCCACGGTTGATGTTCATGCACTGTGCGACGGGGCCGAGTCCGTGTGTTGGATACAGGTTGCCGTTGCGCTTCGTCGCGTGATCCCGGCGCCAGAGCCCTTCGCCGCCTTTGGCGAACTTGACCCCGCGCAAGTCGTGCAGGTAACCGCATTCGCCGTGGAGAACGTCACCGAGCAGTCCCTGCCGCACCATGTTCAGGCACATCATCTCGGCCCGATCATAGCAGCAGTTCTCCATCATGACGCAGTGCTTGCCCGCCTTCTCAGCCGTCTCGACGAGTTGCCAGCATTCGTCGATCGTCACGGCTGCCGGCACCTCGGTTGCGGCGTGTTTGCCGTTTCTCATCGCCGCGACGCAGACCGGCACGTGCCAGCGCCAGGGCGTGGCCGTGAACACGAGGTCGACGTCCTCCTCGGCGCATAGCCGCTCGAAGTCGCGCTCGCCGCGCGTGTACGCCCGCGGCTGCGGCTGGCCCGCCTTGGTGACGATGTCCTGACCGCGTTTGGCGTGGTCTTCCTTGATATCGCAGATGGCGCGGACCTCGACACCGTCGATCTTGAGCATGGTTTGCAGGTGGTGCGTGCCCATCCCCCCTACTCCGACAAAACCGATGCGGACGCGCTCGAGCGGGTCGGCGTGGAACGGCTCGCGCGGCGCCGGCTGCATCCGGCGGCCCGCCGCGGCGCAGCCCGTCAGGCTGGCTCCGCCCAGAGCCGCACCGAGGCCGGTGAGTGCCCCCAGCTTGAACAAGTCCCGGCGGTTCAGGCCCATCCTCGAATCGTGTACGCGGCTGTCGCAGTCCATCGCGCGGCTCCTTTCGTCTTGGGGTTGTCTTTATCAAAAGATGTTGGGTGCCTGACGCCGCGCTCCGAGCCCCAAGCGCCAGCGCGGGGTCGTCCGCTAGTGCCGCCAAGGACCCGCTCGCTTGCGCTCGGGGCTCGGATTGCCGACCGGGGCGGTTAGCATTGTCGTAATAATGATAATTCGAGCCGCGACCGTCAGGGAGCGGTTGCCGCCAGCGTCTAGCGGCTCTCGACGCAACCGCTCCCTGACGGTCGCGGCTCGGAAAGAGCCTTGGGATAGATGATCTAGTGCCACAGCACGGCGGCCGGAATCGGCTGCTCCACGATGCCCGGACCGGCGTAGTGCACGTCCAAACCACTGGGGCCACCGGCCTGGAAGAACTCCACCTTGAGCGGATGCCGCCCGGCTTCCAGGATGATCTGTCCCCGCTCGGTTCGTTTGCCATGCAGCCCGTCGTTGTCGACGACCAGGTCCGATCCGACCCGCAGCCGGCTGCCATCGTCCGAAGTGAGCGCGAACGTATACGTGCCGTCGCGCGGCACCTCGATATACCCGCTGAAGACTACGCCGAAATGCCCAGCGCGCGGGCGGTCCGCCAGGTCGATCGTCGCGGCCGTGCCCGTCCAGGTCGGCGTGAGTTGATCGAAATCTGGCAGTTCCCGCCAACTTCCCTCGTAGCACGCGAACGTCAGGCCCGCTTCCACATCCGTCACTTCGACCGGGGGGCGCGGCGTGAGGCAGCGCACGCGCCACTCCGCAACATTGCTGCTGCGGCCATTGGGGAGGAACGTCCGGGCCTTCAGCACGGTGGTTTTGGTGAGCCGCAGCGGCCCCGCGTAGAACGGCGACTCCTCGGTCGGGTCCGTGCCATCCGACGTGTAGCGCATACGGCCGCGCTTCAGAGGGTTCGCCAACTCGACGATGATCGACTCGGCGAAGACCCGGTCGGCTGTCACGCACTGCGGCGGCTCGACAAAATACGTAACGCCCAGCTCGTCCAGCCGCTGGTAGTGCGTCGCCATGCGGCGCTGGAAGTCGTTCCAATCACGCCCGCCCAGCGGTGACCAGGCCACCTCCGCCAGCGCACACAGCCGCGGAAACACCTGCCAGTCAATCCGGTTCTGCGGCGCGTGCTCGGTCCACATGTTCCCTTCCAGCCCCAGCACATGCCGCGCTTGCTCGGGCGTCAACTGCGCTGGCGTCGGTTCAAACGAGTAGCAGGTCTCCAGGTCGACGAAACCCATCTGCGTGGGTTCGCCGGCGGCGCGCAACTGGGCGTAGTCAAGGTAACAGTGACTGGTTGGTGAAGAAACCACGTCATGCCCAGCCGTGGCGGCCGCGATCGCGCCGCTCATGCCGCGCCACGATTGGACGGTGGCGTTGGGTGCCAGCCCGCCCTCCAGGATCTCGTCCCAACCGATCAACCGCCGGCCCTGGCTGTTGAGGTACTTTTCGATGCGGCGAATGAAGTAGCTCTGCAATTCGTGCTCGTTCTCGAGACCTTCGGCCTTGAGGCGGGCCTGACACTTGGGACACTCCTCCCAGCGCACCTTCGGGCATTCGTCGCCGCCGATGTGAATGAACTCCGATGGAAACAGCTCGATGACCTCGGCCAGCACGTCTTCGAGGAACGTGAACACCTGGTCACTCCCCGCGCAATAGACCTCGCTGTGAACGCCCCAGGGCGTGCAGACCTCGAACGGCCCGCCTGTGCAGGACAGCTCCGGGTACGCCGCCAGCGCGCCGCCGGAATGGCCGGGCAACTCGATCTCGGGGACGATCGTGACGAAGCGGCTCTGGGCATAGGCGACGATCTCGCGCACGTCCGCCTGCGTGTAGTAGCCGCCGTACATGTCCCCCCGGCGCGGCTGCTCGGACTCGCGCGTGGCCTTCCGCCAGGCCCCAATCTCGGCCAGCTTGGGGTATTTCCTGATCTCGATCCGCCAGCCCTGATCTTCGGTCAGATGCCAGTGCAGGACGTTCATCTTGTGATACGCGAGCAGATCGATGTAGCGTTTGACGAACTCCTTGCTCATGAAGTGCCGTCCGCAATCGAGCAGCATGCCCCGCCAGCGGTAGCGTGGTTGATCCTGGATGTGCAGCGCGGGGATGCTCCAGCCGGACTCCGCCGCCGCATCCTGCTGCAAGAGCTGGCGCAGAGTCTGCACGCCGTAGAACAAGCCACGCGGCTGACCGGCGGTCAGCCGTACGTGCCGCTCCGCAACCTCCAGCACGTAGCTCTCGGCGTCCGGCATTTCGTCGGTCAGCGCGAGCGCGATCGTGTCCGGCGGCTGCTCGTCCGGAGACCACGGCGCGAATTGGCCTCCCGTGCTACGAACGCATTCGCGCAGGGTTTCGGCCAGATACTCGGCGACAGCCCGCACCTCGGCGCCGTCGGGATTGACGGCAATGCGCGTGGTCGCGGTAAGCTCGAACTGCCCGGCCAGCGGCGTGACCTCGGCGGGCCGGGGAATGACCGTTGAGCCGCCGTCCCGTGCGCCTAGTTCGTTTGCGAACATGGTCTCCGGTCCGATCATCGCTACCACAGCCACGATTGTCAGCCAGCGCATGCGTTCTCCTCGGTGATGCCAACGGTGCGGTCGGGCCGGAGCCGCGCGCTATTCCGGTCGGTTGATCCAGCCAAACTCGGTCGCGTCCGATTCCCAGACGGGGAACTTGTCCCGGCCGACCCAGACCCGCAAATTGCGCGCGTTGAGATCGTAGTCCAGTTCCTCCAGCTTCGGGTCGGCACCCTTGGCCGCAACGAACCGTCCCGCCGTCCCGTTCAGGTAGGCGATGTTGGCGGCCCCATCGTGCCGGTCCGTGATCTGGTCCCAGTTGGCCCACGAGCCGTCGTCGTTCTTCTCGTTGTACCAGAGGGCGTCTTCCTCGATTAGCAGCGGGATAGCCGGGAAGCGCCGCCGCGTCTTGATCGGGAACTTGGGATTCTCGGGATAGGTCATGATCCACGGCAGGTCTGGTTGGGCCCCGGCCATGCGGATGATGACGGTGTAGTCATATAGCGCATTCGCTTCGCGTTGCGCGGTGGGGCATTCGAGGATCTTGTCGATGGTCGAGACGTAGGTGCGCAGGACCGAGGCGTGGATGGGATGCTCATAGCGCTCGGGCTCATCCAGGTAGCGCTGATTCATCCGCCCGCTCCAGTCCAGGTTGATCGGCCCCTGCCAATAGGTGCCCGGAATGACGCCGAAATCCTCGGCGTACAGGAAGAACGCCAGCGCCACCTGCTTGATGTTGGACAGACAGGTCACCGCCCGCCCGCGCTCGCGCGCCTGGCCCAGCGCCGGCAGGAGGATACTGATGAGCAGCGCTATGATGGCCACTACGACGAGCAGCTCAATCAGCGTGAATCCACCGCCAATGCGTTTCGCCGGCATCGGGCTGCTCCTGACGGAGGGTAGTCGCCGAACCCAACCAATTACAGCGCTTCTCGATCAGGTGATGGTATGGCGCGCCGAAGCGCGATGCAAGGAAGACGCCCTGCGCGCGCCTGAGAACCTGTCCCACCATACCTCCCGAGCCGCGACCGTGAGGGAGCGGTTGCGTAGAAGCGGCCTCCTTGAGCAGTCCGCGCGTCGTCTGGCCTGTCCTCGGCAACCGCTCCCTCACGGTCGCGGCTCGGATGTGGTCTGGGGAGAGGTTCTACTCTACTGCCGGCCGGCGTTTCCTCGCAGTCGCGACTTTGGCCAACGCAATCCCGCTCAGCACGAACAGCAGCGCGCAGACCACGCCGCCCGCTGCTTCGCCGTAGATCCAGTACCCCGTGCCGAACAGGGCGCTGTAGACCGCCAGGCAGCCGAGCGCCATGCACAGGATGCCGCGCGGCAGGTTGGAGCGGCCGTCAGTGTCGCCGCTGATCGGCTCACCGTCGCGCTGGGCCTCTTTGATGACTGTGCGCCAGCCCGGGCCACCTGGTTGTATCAATCGATAGAAGCTGCGCAGAGTGCGTCTGTCGTCCGCCGGTGTGATCAGGGTGACGATGATCCACGCGATGGTCGTAAGGCCGACGCCGATGGTCAGTTTCTGCCAGCCTTCCAGGCTCTCCGGCGCCCAGAACTGCATGTACACCGCGACGATGAACGAGACGACCATGGCCGTCAGCTCGCTGAACGGGTTTATCCGCCACCAGAACCAGCGCAGGATGAACAGCAGCCCCGTACCCGCTCCGATTTGCAGCAAAATCTGGAAGGCCTGCAACGCGTTTTCGAGCCACAGCGCCAACACTCCGGCGATCACCATCAGCACCGCGGTCGACACGCGCCCAACCCACACGAGTTCCCGTTCGCCCGCTTCCATGTGGACGAAACGCTTCCAGAAGTCGTTCACGACGTAGCTCGAACCCCAGTTAAGGTGCGTCGAAATCGTGGACATGTACGCCGCGATCAGCGATGCCACCACGAGCCCCAGCAAGCCGTGCGGCAGGAAGGTCAGCATCGCCGGATAGGCCAGGTCGTGGCCCAGCTTCCCGTATTCCGTGGCGGGAAAGGCCTGCCTGATCGCGGTGAGCCCCTTCTCCTGCGCTTTCAGCGATTCGATCTGGTGCCGCGTGGCCTCGGCGACCGATGCCGGATCCTGCATCCACCGCTCGACCGCCGGCTTGAGCTCGGGACTCGCCAGAGCAGCCCGCGCATCCGCGCGGTCAGATGCGGAGTCGAGCGGGAAGACAATTAGCGAGCAGAGCGCCACCAGAATCCACGGCCAGGGCCGCAGGGCGTAGTGCGCCGCGTTGAAGAAGAACGTGGCCCCGACGGCGTGTTTCTCGTTCTTGGCCGCGAGCATGCGCTGCGCGACGTATCCGCCGCCGCCCGGCTCGGAACCCGGGTACCACACACTCCACCATTGTACGGCCAGCGGAACGATCAGAATGGGTACGACCACGTCTAGCAGGTTGCTCGTGCCGTCTGGGTTCGTGAGCGGCGGGACGATCGCGAGCTTGCCCTGAAGCTGCTCGCTGGCAAGCATTCCGCCCAAGCCGCCCACTTCCGGATGCTGCAATGCGACCAGCGCCGCGGCGAAGGCCCCGATCATGGCGATAATGAACAACAGGAAGTCAGTAACGATGACCGCCCGCAAGCCGCCCAGCGCACTGAACAGCACCGTCACCACGGACGCGACCAGGATCGTCTGCCCGGGCGAGAATCCGAGCATGACCCGCCCGATCTTGATCGCGGCCAGCGATACCGCCGCCATGATGCAGATGTTGAAGAACACGCCCAGGTAGAGGGCCCGGAAACCGCGCAGAAACGCCGCTGGTTTGCCGGAGTAGCGCAGCTCGTAGAACTCGACGTCGGTCGTGACGCCCGAGCGCCGCCAGAGCCGCGCGTATACGAACACGGTCAGCATCCCGGTCAGCAGGAAGGCCCACCAGGCCCAGTTCCCGGCCACGCCGTTCTGGCGAACGATGTCCGTGACCAGGTTGGGTGTATCGGTCGAGAACGTCGTGGCCACCATCGACATCCCCAGCAACCACCACGGCATGGCCCGCCCGGATAGGAAGAACTCCGAGATGTTTCGACCGGCACGTTTCGCTGCCAGCACGCCGATCAGCAGCGCCGCCGCGAAGAACGCCCCGATGATTGTCCAATCGAGTACTTCAAGCTGCATCCGTTGTCCTCGCTAGTCCTTCAGGTGCGAGAGGGCAACCTCGCACCAGCAGACGCTGTTGGCATCTTGGCCGAGCCGCGACCGTGAGGGAGCGATGCTCCGCGGGCGTAACAACCGCTTCCTCACGGGCGCGGCTCGGTTCAGAGCGGCTGCACCGAGCGAGCGAGTCGTCGCCAATTCACGCACCGGATCCGCGCCACTGAACAAACGCCTCGATGGCCTGGTACTCCGGTAGACCGAGTCGGTCGTACAGCTCGGCCGTCTCGCGATTGCGGTCCTCAGCCCGCTTCCAAAACTCGCGCTGGTCCCAGGGACCGGGGAACAAGGCCTTGTCCTTCTGCGATTCGTGCTTGAAGACCGCCGTCCGCTTGCGTTCCACCTCGTCCGGGCTAAGCGGCACCGCCATGTGGATCTCGTGTGCTCCCCACTCCTGCCAGGCCCCGCGATAGAACCACACCTCGCACGCCGCCATCCAGCTCTGCCGCGTCAGCCGCTCCCAGGCCGTCGTCACCGCGCTCAGACAGACACGGTGCGTACCATGCGGGTCGGACAGGTCGCCCGCAGCGTAGACCTGGTGGGGCCGCACTTGCTCCAGCAGGTCGCTCAACAACCGTATATCCGCTTCCGCCAGCGGCTTCTTCCGCACACAGCCCGTCTCGTAGAAAGGCATGTCGAGGAAGTGGATGTTCTCGGGCTTGACGCCCGAATAGCGCGCGGCAGCATATGCCTCGCTGCGGCGGATGAGCGTCTTCACCTTCTGCAACGCCGGGCTATCGACCTGTCCGGGCTGTTTCTCGCCCACGAACGTCTGCACGGCATCCTCGATGCGTTGCACCTCTGCCTTGCTGAACAGCTCGAACGCGTGGCAGAATTCGGTCACGAAATCAACGTGTCGCACGGCTTCGTCGTCGAAGACGGCGATGTTCCCGGAAGTCTGGTAGGCCACGTGCACCTCGTGCCCCTGCTGGCACAGCCGTATCAGCGTGCCGCCCATCGAGATCACATCGTCGTCCGGGTGGGGGCTGAAGACGAGCACCCGTTTGGGGTAGACATCCGGTCCGTTTTCGGTGGCGACCCCCTTGCCCGGCACGAATCTGGGGCGTCCGGGCTTGCCGCCCGGCCAACCGGTTATCGTGTTTTGCAGGCTCTTGAACACCTCGATATTGACGTTGTACGCGGCACCGCGGGCCGAGAGCAGTTCCTGCAACCCATGCTCGTTGTAGTCCTCTTCGACCAGCTTGAGGATGGGCTTGTCGAGTTTGCGGGCCAGCCAGATCACCGCCCGTTTGGTCGTGGCAGTGTCCCAGGTCTGGCCCTGCTCGGCAATCGGCCCGAGCAACCAGGGCGTCTTCAGTTGGGTCAGTTCGCCGGCAGCCGCCGGGTCCAGCACGAATTCCGCGTGCGGATGCTCTTGCAGGAAACTGGCCGCGACACTGTTCGACACTTCACCTTCGATGGCCTGCGCTACGATATGCGCCTTCTGTTCGCCAAACGCGAGCAGCACCACGCGGCGGGCCTCGAGGATCGTGCCGACGCCCATCGTGAGCGCCTGGCGCGGCACATTCCATTCGCCAAAGAAGTCGCTGGCCGCGGTCAGCCGCGTGACCTTGTCGAGCGTGATCAGGCGCGTCCGGCTGTCGCGCGGTGAGCCAGGCTCGTTGAAGCCGATGTGTCCGGTGCGCCCCACACCCAGGATTTGCAGGTCGATGCCGCCCACGGCCCGGATCTTGTCTTCGTACTCCAGGCAAAACGCGGCCAACCTCTCGCGCGGCAAGGTGCCATCCGGGATGTGCACGTTGGCGGGATCGATGTCCACGCGCCCGAACAGGGACTCATCCATGAAGCGGTGATAGCTTTGCAGCGCCTTGGGCTCCATCGGCCAGTATTCGTCGAGATTGAACGTGATCACGTTGCGGAACGAGAGCCCGTCCTCCTCATGGAGCCGGACCAACTCCTCGTAGATCTCCTGCGGCGTCGATCCGGTCGCCAGCCCCAACACCGCCATCTCGCGCTGGGCCGCTTTCGCGCGGATCAGATCCGCCATTTCCCGGGCCACAGCCGCACTGGCCGCGGCGCTGGTGGGATAGACGGCAACGAAGGATTGGCTGCCGGTCCGGCCTGCGCGGCCGCGTCGACCGAGCGGGAAACGCTGTATTTCTACTGCCATAATGCTGGTAGCGTCCGGTGCCGGGCTCCCTACGTCAAGTGGAGTTGGCGTAGCACACGTTGGACGAATGCCCCCTTGGCTTCGGAAAAGTCAACCGAGTCGGTCACGCCCGCGGCGAGAAGCTCTTGCTTCTGGATCACGTACGCCGCGCGGAGCGCCGGATCGGCCCGCAGCCGGTCGCGGAAAGCAAGCAAATCCGCCGCTTCGTCGGAGGTGGCCAAGACCACGTGCACGTGCAAGCGATACGTGCGGTTGCCAAGAGTGATCGCTCCGACGCGCATCGGCCGTTCCTCGGGAAACGGGTCACGGGTGGTCTGTCGCTGGAATCCGAGCGCTTCGACCAGCTCGCGCGTCGCACCGAGCTGTCCGGGAAGGTAGCACACCGCCAGATCGACGATGCCCTTGCCCGCACAGCCGGGTACCGCCGTACTGCCGACATGCTCCACACGCAGCCCCGGCAAGCGGTCCATCAGCACCGCAGCGACGAGCGCGGCGACTTCGCCGGTCCGCGGATCATGATCTTCGCAGCGGAGGGGCGTATGCTCGTAGCGTTCAATCACGAGGTCGTTTGCCGGCGACGTCATGCGTCTACCTCCCGCGCGTCATCCAAATGGCTGGAACCTATCCCAAAGCTCTTTCCGAGCCGCGACCGTAAGGGAGCGGTTGCCGAAGCACCGCTTGCTTACCCGCGCGGCTCGGTTCTGCTGCCCACCTCTGGACGGCTCTGGGACAGGGCCTGAACGCTACATAAATATGGAAAATGCTCTAGTCGCCCGGCGGTTTGTGCAGCAGTTTGTCAGCCGGAATGCGCTGCTTATTCAGATCCGGACCGGCGTACGAGACCTCGAGCATGTCGCTCCCGGTCTTCTCAAAGAAGGTCACCGTGAGCGGGTGCACGCCGGCCGCCAGGGCGATCACGCCGGCCTGCTCGTGCGCGCTATGCAACCCGTCGTTATCGACGACAAGCTGGTCGCCGATGTAGAGTCGGCTGCCATCATCTGACAGCGTATAGAAAGTGTACACGCCGTCGCGGGGCACGCTGACAAACCCACGGTAACGAAAGCCGAAACGCTCGACACGATTCCGCAACGAGAAGTCGAAGTCGGAGACGGTGCCCGTCTTCCCCGGCGTGAGTCGATCGAAGTCGGGCAGGCGATTCCAGTCGCCCTCGTGGTATTCATACCGCAATCCCGCCGCAAGCCCCGTGACCTTCACCGCCGGCCGGGGGGTGACCTTGGTGAACGTCGCCTGTGCGACGCCGCTCACCGGCCGCCCGTCGCGAAAACACCGGGCATTGACAGTGGTCGTCTCGGTCAGGCGGATTCGCCGTCTGACAAGCTGCGAGTCGGCCGCAGGCTCGCTGCCGTCAGTCGTAAGGCGGATTTCTACGTTCTCGCGCTCGGACGTGATGTTCACATCCAGCGTGTCCACGAAAACCTCTGCCGCTGCTGCGATCGTCGGCGGATCAGCTATGTCCGGCCGCCCGCGCACGTCGAGCACGACAACGCTGGTGATCGGATCGGGCGCTTGCGGTGGCAACTGCACCACAAGTGCATCTTCATCACGCGTGACCTTCAGGGGCTGCTTGTCAGCGAGCAGGGCGGCCGCGCGCGGCTCGTTAAAGATGCCGGGCACGACCAATCGGCCATCGGCGGGCCAGTTGAAGACATGCAGGTACAGCCGGGTTGCGTCCGCCGCCAGCGTCTTCTGCGTGCAACGCCCCCACGGAGGCTCGCGGAACGGGCTGGCCTGTGTGCCATAGATCGCTTCGCCATTCACGCTCATCCACTTGCCAATCTCACGCAGCCGCTCAATGCTCTCCTGCGGAAACATCCCGTCGGCTTTCGGCCCCACGTTTAGCAGGAGATTGCCGCCTTTCGAAGCGATGTCGACCAGCATGCGAATAAGCTGCTCGGTCGATTTCCAGTCCTGATCGTGCTTGTTGTAGCCCCAATGACGGTTCATCGTGATGCAGCTTTCCCAATCGACGCCGGGGAAGCCGGTGGCGGGAACTTCCTGCTCCGGCGTGCCAAAGTCGCCGGCGAAACGTTGGTCCTTCGTCATCCCCGCCATGCCACTGCGCCCCTTGTCGACGCGGTTGTTGACAATCACGTCCGGCTGAAGCGCCCGGACGTGCGCGTACAGGTCCAACCCGTGCTCATGGGTCCATGTGCCTTCCCACTCGCCGTCAAACCACATCACGCCGATTTCGCCGTACTTGGTGAGTAACTCGGCCACCTGGTGGCGGAGGTAGGCAACGTAACGATCATAGTCGGCGTCGCCGACCGGGCGGATGTCCTTCTCCCAGCCCCGGCGCGGCAGGTAGTCGGGGTGATGCCAGTCCATGATCGAGTGATACCAGCAAATCCGCAGCCCATGCCGGCGGCAGGCGTCCGCCAACTCCCTCATGATGTCCCGCTTGAAGGGCGTGGCCATCACGTCGTAGTCCGTGTGCTCCGAATCGAAAAGGCAGAAGCCATCGTGATGTTTGCTGGTGATCACGACGTATTTCATGCCGGCTTGCTTGGCGAGCTGCGCCCACTCGTCCGCGTCGAAATCGACCGGGTTGAACTGCGCCACAAACCCATCGTATTCCTCGATCGGTATCCGCGCCGTGTGCCGGATCCACTCGGCGTGGTCGGTGTTGCCGTTCCACTCGCCCGCTGGAATGGCGTACAGCCCCCAGTGAATGAACAGCCCGAAGCGTGCCTCACGCCACCAGTCCATTCGCGTGTTGTCCTTCCCGGCCGATTCAAGGGACGGGGTCTGCGATGCGGAGGCGGCGGGTTGCTCGTCATCACCTGCTGCTGCTGCCACACCAACTAACAACGCCATCAGGATTCCTGCTGTACGGCACATTTGGAGAACTCCTTTCGCGGTGTAGGATAAACGCGATGTTTGCTCGCGACCACGAGCTGCGCCGCTGGGGCGCCCGTTTGGGCAACCAAGCTGGGGAAAGCGGCGTCCAATTGTGAGACAGATCTGGGTACCCACACGTCCCCCATGGTGCGCATCTGACACCCATAACGCATCGCCCCGCCGGAAGCGGCTTTTGTAACCTCTTGTTCACGCGAGCTTAACGATTTTTTACCAGCAGGCAACGAACCGGGCATGCCGTTTGCAACTACTAACTTACGGACAGTCGGCCGTCCGGATGCAAACGGATGCTTTCGGGAACGCCGGCAAACGCAGGCACCAGATGCTGGTGCAAGTCGGAGGAACGACCATGTTGTCAGCAGCTTCTACGCAGACCGCGGTGGGAGCGAGCGACCTCCGCCTTCTGGAAGGTGAGGGGACCTCGTCTCCCGACTTCAAAAGCATCATCAGCGCGGAATTCGCCAGTGTACCAGGCCGCATCGACATTCGCTCGTTGTGGGCCGTGAACGGAACGGCGCGTTTTCGCGTGAACTGGTGGCGCCTGCGGCCAGACCGGTTCGAAGAGTACATCCAACGTTCCGCCTTCGTCGCGGTCGAGAGCACAGAATGTGGGTTGATCGTGCGTGAGCTAACGGCCGGTCGCGCGGCTTGAGTGCTTACGCACGGGGTTTGAAGTACTGCGCGGGTTGACGCGCAGCAAAAGTCAGAGATCCTCGCACGGGTGCAGCGGCCGGTCCGCCTCTGGCGGGTGCCGGCCGCTCGCACCATTCATCCGGCGGCGACTCCGGCAGTGGCAAAGCCGATCACCTCCGTACACCGCCAACAGCTTCACGTTGGGCGCAGCGAACGGTTGCGGTCGCGCGCGGGATGCCGGCGCGACCGCGATTCGCCTTCCGCTGTCACCCGAATCGCTCGCTGGTCGCCGACCACGGGGCATTGGTGTTCACACATGCCGCAACCGATGCAGAGCGCGATATCGACCCTGGGCCGCCGCAGCTCCACCTCCCGACCATCGGGCATGCGGCGTACGACACACTCGGCCGAGATCGCCTTCGGACTGGTCGGGCAGACTTCTTCGCAGACGACGCACGGTGTGTCGTGGCTGTGGGGCAGACAACGTCCAACGTCGATGTGCGCCGTTCCGATACTGAGCGGACCGCTCTCGGCGAAGGGACCGCGACCGAGCTTCTCCGCCAACGTGATGCGGCGTATAGCACCGGTGGGACACACCTGCCCGCACACCGTGCAATGGTACTGGCAGTATCCCAGCCGGAAATTGAGCACCGGGCTCCACAAGCCCTCCACGCCGCCTTCGAACCAATCCGGCTGAAGTACGTTCGTGGGACAGACGCGGACACACTGGCCGCATTTGACACAGCGCTCCAAGAACTCCAACTCCTCCATCGTCCCCGGCGGGCGAATGCACTTGCTCGAGAAATCACGCGTGCTGCGGCCGCTCGTCCGCACGAGGGGCGGGACCAGCGCGCCCGCCACGGCGGCCAGAACCACTTGGCGCCGGGCCAAATCCGGGCCGGCCACCTCATGTTCCTTCGGCGGGAACCGCGCCCAGCCCAGCGCGTCCTCCGGACAATCCTCGATGCAGTTGAAACAGACGAAGCACTCCGCCTGGCGAAGTTGCGCCTGCGGCTCACAGGCCGCTTCGCAGTGCAGGCGACAGCGATCGCAACCTCGGCAACGGCTCGGGTCGCGTTCGATCCGCCACCATGCCCAGCGGCTCAAAAGGCCCAGCAGCGCTCCCAACGGACATAGCACGCGACAGAAGAAGCGTGGTTGGACCAGGTTCAGCGCGAGCAGCCCGAAAAGCAGTAAGCCGATCAGCCAGCCACCCTGATGAACTCGATGGTCACCAAACAGGCGTGGGGCCACATACTCCAGGCTCGGGATGGCAGCCGCCGTCAGCGAACGGTGCAGCAGACAGAGCGGATCGAGCAGACCGATTTGCAGGACGCCGAACGCCGCCGCCATCAGCATGGCCACGAGAACGTAGTACTTGATGTGCTGACTGGGGCGATAGCTGTTCGCGGCAGTGCAGCGTTGTTGGCGACCGCAGAACAACCATCCGATGAAGTGATGCAGCGTGCCGTACGGGCAGATCCAGCCGCAGAAGAACCGCCCCAGAAACAACGTCGGGACGAGGATTATGAGCGACCACAGCAGGCCGCGGTAGACTGTGTGGGTGGTGAGGGCGGTGGTGATGGAGATCAGCGGGTCGATCTCCAGCAGCTTACTGACCCAGTGCCGCAAACGGGGCAGCCGCTCAAGGTCTGCGAACGTGGTAAGACTGACGAAGGCCAGAAAGAGCCCGAAGGTGACCGTCTGGACCACGACCCGCACGGTCGTGATTCGCAACCAGTTACGCCCCGAATCACGGAAGCGGTTACTCGGTGCAGTGTCGCTTTCCGCGTTCGTGTTGACCATCTCGCCACGCCTTCGCGTCACGCCAAGGTGGCCCCATCAGGGCGGGCCGCCGGCTAAAGCGTAACTGCGATCGCGCGGCGCTGAAAGAGACCCAGATCTCTGGCCAACGGACCGTCACTCTCGCTGCCGCAGCGAATAATCGGGTACCGCGCTGCGCCGGGCGCTGCGATGACGGTCCCGGAAGTCTCACGCCACGTTGATGAACGTGTTGGACGTCGCCGCCGGGATCACCGAGCGGGTCGCCGGGGCGAACTTTCTTCAGCGCCGCCACCGTTCATATTCCCAGCAGGTTGAAATCGCCGTACGGGCGCAGTCGCTGGCAGGCTCGCCACCAGGGAGATCTCGCGCAACGCACGACCGTGGCGTGACTTATGGCCGCTTCGGCATGGCACGGCGCGATTTTTCGGCTCGGCTTTACGAATCGCCCTTCCGCCGGGAAATAAGTGGATGTGGGCGGTGGTGCCCCATGACACCGGCAAGGAGAAGATGATGGAACGGATTGGGCTGACCTTCGACGAGTACGTGGACCTCAAGCTCAGGCCCCATGCGGGCGCGGACCGGGCCTTTCAC
>JAHJAR010000033.1 GCA_018814045.1 Planctomycetota bacterium
ATATATATATAGTACCAGATTAGTGGCCAAAGTCAAACCCATTACGAATGCGAATCTGCTCAACAGCCGAAAGAACGCCGTAACCCCCGTTCCCCGCTACCAGTTATCCCGCCTCAAAAACCGCAGTTGCGGAATCGCTGCACGCACGCCGTGACGCTTCTATTCCCACGACATTATGGCGGAAACTGTCGCGCCAGCCGCCGGGCCTCTGCCAGCTTCGCGCGCACCTCCACCCCCAGGCGCTGTCCGTCCGTCGCGAGCGCCTGCTCATACTCCGCCGCCGCGTCCCCGTAGCGCTGCTGCGCGAAGTACACGTCACCCCGCAACGCCGGCACAGAGCCGAAACGCGGATCGAGTTCGGCGGCGGCAGCCAGAGTTCGTTCGCACTCCTCGAACCGTTTCAGCTCGAATTGGGCGTGGGCGAGGTAGAATAGCACCTCGGCCGACGGCGACTGCGCACAGAAGCGCGCCAACACGTCGGCCCGCTCGTCGTTACGCCCAAGCCGCTGCAACGCCTCAGCCATCATCAGCGTCGGCATGCGCCATCCCGCGGCTTGATCCGCCACCTCGCGCGCCAGCGCGAGGCCGGCTTCCAACTGCCCCAGCGCCAACAGGCGGGTTACCTCGCGCATCCGCTCGACCAAGTGAATACGATCTTTGGGGTCTGGTAACGTCGATGCCTCGGCCCGCCCCTGGGATAGTACATATCCCAGCGCTTCGAGCCTGGTACGCTCCTGAGGGCTAAGCTGGCGCTGCGCCAGGCTGCTCGCCTCATTCTCGGACCATCGCTCGTCCACCAAAGCGCGCAACTGGTCGCACAACGCCTCCACTTGCGCCCCGCCGCCCTCGTAGATGTTCGCCAATTCGGCAGGGTCGCTGCGCAGGTCGTAGTATTCCGGCCGAGGCGCCTCGATGTACTTGTCACCATGCCGCCGCAGGCCGCGCAGCGCGCTACAACCCATGTTGAGCGGATACACCGTTTCGATGTAAATCGCCCGCTCGGGAGTGTCGCGCAGCAGCAGGCTCTGCCCGTCACATAGAGCTGGCGCGGGCAAGCCCAACAGCTCAAGCACGGTCGGCAACACGTCCACCGTACCAACCACGCGATCGTCCACGCGGTATCCCGCCGAGAACAAGCGCGGGTTCGACAGGATCAACGCGACTCGCAGCGCCGACTCGTACACGAAGATCCCGTGCAAGTCCTCGCCGTGCTCCGAAAGCCCCTCACCGTGGTCCGACACCAATACGACCAGCGTCCGCTCGCGCAGACCCTGCTCTGTGATTAGTCCCAGCAGTCGCTTGACGTGCAGATCCACGAACGCAATCTCGGCATCGTAGGGGTTGTTGCCGTAGGCCCCGGTGGACGCCAGTGGCGAATCGTACGGATGGTGCGGATCGAAATAGTGCACCCAGGCGAAGAAGGGCCTCGCGCTGCCGGAATCTCCGCGGGCACGCAACCAGCCGATGGCCGAACTGGTGACATCGTGAGCCCGCCGCTCGTGCTCCAGTGACGCCGGCCCACGCTGGCCATCCCGCGCCACCTCGAAGTCGTACACATCAAAGCCCTGCGCGAGTCCGAACCGCCGGTCCAGCACGAAGGACGACACGAAGGCGGCGGTATCGTACCCGGCTCCCTTGAGCACCTCGGCGAGAGTCACAAACCCCGGTGCCAGCGAATAGTGACCGTTGTCACGCACGCCGGTGGTCGGCGGATACAACCCGGTCAGCAGCGTCGCGTGTGAGGCCAGTGTCGTCGGCACGCTGGTGACGGCGTCGTCGAAACGCACGCCGCAGGTCAGCAGCGAGTCGATCGTGGGTGTCTGGGCCTGCTCGTAGCCATAGCAACCCAAATGATCCGGCCGGGTCGTGTCCAGGGTAATCAGCAAGACGTTGAATCCCGCCGCCGCCCCAGGCTGGAGCACTTCGCCCAGCTTGGCCGGCCGCACGCTGTCGCCGTTGCGGCAGGCCAGCCACAGCGTCCCCGCCAGGCCAAGGGCTACCAGCCCGCGAGTCGTTCTTTGAAGCTGAGTGTGCATCTGTCTCAGAATACCGCGCCCGTTCGCAAACGCTAACCAGGCGTACCGACCGATAACCTCCCCCGTCATCTCGGCCGCAAGACGCCCCGGCGCCAGACGCCACGAATGGCAATGTATCTCGGGAATCAGCTCCGGCGCCCCGGAGCGGGAATCAGCTCGGACTTGTCCATTGAATCGGCGACCAATGCTTGGCGCGGGCGGGCCAGAACCGCTAAGATAGTGCCAGGCAGTCGAAAGAGGTAGCTGCTCGCAGTCTGGTCCCGTGGAGGCGGATTCGCTCTCCGCGGCCATCGCTGCCGTGGTGGGCTAGCAGGCGCATTGTGCTGCTTGCTCCCCCGCGCCGCGTGCCTCGGCTGGCATAGCGCCCTCGGCCGGAGAATATGCAATGAGACGATTCGTTCTAACAGCGCTGTTGATCCTGGCAGCTTCGTCCACTTCCTGGGCTGACCCGACCGTGACGCTGGCCCTCGAGGCAGTCAAGGATGGCCAGACCGTCGGAAAAAACATGCCCATTCATTGGACGATTACGGCCACCGTCTCGACCGGCGATAACGAGGGCCTGGCCCTGATTGCCATCGATCTCGTCCAGGATGCCGGCAACGCCAGCTTCTTCGATTTGCCCCCAGCCGACGAAGTCCCTACCGGGATGACCAACTTCAGCCGCCCCGCAGGCATCAGCAACCCCGGCGAGGGCGCGCCCACGGGCTACATCGGCGTGCAGCGTGGCACCGCCGGCCAGATGAACCTCGTCCAGATCGGCGGCGGGCAGAACACCTTCGGTGAAGCTCTGCCGCCGGGGACCGGCGTTGGCGAGAGCGCCAATATCGTCGGGGCCGTCGGCCAAGGCGGATCGCCACAAGTGATCGCCTCGGGCACGTTCAGTGCACCGCAGACGCCGGGCATCCACACCTTCCGGCTGGAAAACGCGTTGGCCAACGTCCTCACCGTGATCAACCCGCTGCCCGATTTCTCGCCGGTACAGAGCGTGACCGTCACCTTCGCGCCCCAGAGCATTACCTTCACAGTGTGGGACTACGGCATCGGCGATCTGAATTGCGACGGCGCTGTCAATGGCTTCGACATCGACGCCTTCGTCGCCGTCCTCGGCGCCACCCCGCCGGGCTACCTCGAGTACTACGCGATCTACCCGGACTGTGATCACATGCTGGCCGACCTCAACGGCGACGGGGCCGTCAACGGCTTCGACATCGACGCCTTCGTGGCATTACTCGGCGGCTGATCACCGCGGTAACGCACAACTGCCCACTGAATGAACTCAGCCGGGCCGGGGACCGCAGCCACGCGACTCCCGGCCCGTCGTCTATCCGCATCGCTGCCCCCAACGCCGCGTCCGACACGGGGCACCCCGCGCTCATACTCGTAAGCACAGGAGCCGCTGCGCTCACAGCGGCGCTGACCCTGACAGTCCGGCGGCTCGCAACGCTTGCGCTTTTGGGTGGATACCGACGACGATGGGCGATAGAACCTATTCCACAACTCTTTCCGAGCCGCGACCGTCAGGAAGCGGTTGCCGAAAACCGCTTGCTTACGCGCGCGGCTCGGTTCAACTGCCCACCTCTGGACGGTTTTGGGATACGGTTCTGGTAGGCCCCGTCGCGGCAACGTAAGATGTACGTGTAGGCAGGCATGTTGTCATGATTCGTGCACGAACTACGCCACGTGTCAAGGGGAACCGGCTGGTCGAGGTCACACGCCGCGTCGATGACGAGACCGCGGTGGCAGCGTACGAGTACCTGGGCGACAACCGCCGTGCCAGCAAGACGGTCACCAACTGCGGCACCGAAGAGGCCACCAACGACGGCGGCAACACGACCGTCCACTACTACTACGCCAATCAGAACCCCAAGCGTCAGCGCGGGGCCGGCTGGAGCATCCGCGAAACCCGCAACGGCAGCAGCCAGACCACGGCCCAGTGGATCTGGGGCACGCAGTACGTCGACGAACTCGTCATGACGGACGTCAACGGCGATCCCACCGAGTCCAACGACTGCGACCCGGACGAGCAATCCGGCGAATCCACCGCCGACGCGCGTTACTTCTACCACCAGGACCGCAACTGGAACGTCGTTGCACTCAGCGAGTACGACACCGGCGAAACCAACAACGGCCGCATCGTCGAACGCTACGCCTACACCCCCTACGGCCAGATCACCGTCCTCTCCGGCGACTCCGGATCAAGCGAACTCGCTTCCGTCTCCCTAACCTCCTCTCTCGGCAACCCCTTCGCGCATCCGGGATTGCCGATGGATCACGAGAAGGGGCGTTATCAGAATCGACGCCGGGAATACGGCGCTGCGATCCAGAAGTTCACATCCAGGGACCCTGTGCACTATAGCGACGGCCTGTCATCCTACTGCTACTTGCTATCACGACCGACGTCTATCAAAGATCCTCGCGGTCTTTTTGCAGTCGGTGACGCAGGCGACGAATACGATCCCGACCAGACATACTACTCGTACATACTGTGACACTAATCTGTTGCCGGAGATCAAGACTGGCTTGAACAACCTCAATTGGCTCATTGCCGACTACCTGATTGATGAACTCCAGAATCCCTGTGGCCAGTGCTTCAGTATTACTCCGAAGGGACCTCTGTCGATAAACGTATATGTGTAAGAGTTCACCCGTTTGCAGTGCCTGGGGCGGGTAGGGGCGGGAGGTGGCCGGTTTGGAGGTAGGTGCGCAGGGCCGCGGTGATCGTCTGGAGTGGGTCGTGGCCACGCAGACGCAGGGTGCGGTAGATGCTCATCAGCACGGCCTGCGTTACGGCCCCGCGATTCGAACGATTCGATTGGCTGTTCTTCCGCAGGATCACGGCGGGGCGGATCTGCCGCTCGGCGAAGTTGTTCTCGAACGGGATCTGCGGGTAATCCAGAAACGTGAAGATGTGGTCCCCCGTCCGCCGCAGGCGCTTGCACAAACGCCGCACGTCC
>JAHJAR010000269.1 GCA_018814045.1 Planctomycetota bacterium
CGAGCCAGGTCGGTCCCTATCTGCTGCGGGCGTATGAGTCTTGAGGGGCCATCACTCTAGTACGAGAGGATTGGGTGGTACGTGCCTCTGGTGTACCTGTTGTCGCGCTAGCGGCACGGCAGGGTAGCTAAGCACGGACTGGATAACCGCTGAAGGCATCTAAGCGGGAAGCCGTCCCCAAGATGAGGACTCGGTGCTCCCTTCGGGTGAGCTGAAGACCCCTGGTAGACGACCAGGTTGATAGGGCGGGTGTGTAAGAGCAGAGATGCTCTCAGCTAACCGCTACTAACGGTCGAAGGCTTGACCGCATTTATGAATCGCTGTGAATCTGCGGCACAAGTCAGACTGCTACATTCGGGCGTACGGGCCCGTTTCCGTCCACCTACCGCATGAGTGCAATCTCCGCCGGCGGCTTGCTTGCGTTGGCGGAGCACATGAGTTGCCGGTGACAATACGTGTGGGGCTACACCTGATCCCATTCCGAACTCAGTAGTAAAGGCCACACGGCCGATGGTAGTCCTGATCGGGCGAGAGTAGGTGATCGCCGGCTTTTACGGCCCGGTGTTCCGTCTGGAACACCGGGCCGCCTTTATGCGCGCGTCAGCGCCACCTCCAAAAGAGGTGGGCCAGCCGCGGAGAATGCCGCGAGTCTGATCATCCCCGCCAGCCCGAGTCCCGGCTTGTGCACGCCGGAGGTTCGCAACGCTCTCACGAAGAAGCTGCTGTCTAATTGGATGCTTCAAGTGGCCACGCCGTAGGAATTGCTGTGCCGGCGAGCCCGCCGTGCTGCTGCCTGGCGCGTTTCTCGATGAATGAGGAGGTTCTGACGCGGGTTAGCACGCCGCGCAGGCTGCCGCGGCCTGTTCTGCGCTGACTGCGGCTGGCCGGAATACGTCCTCTCCAGCGAGCCAGCGCTCGATTGCGGCCGGGTCACCCAGTGCGATCTGGAGTCCTTCGACCAAGTGCACGTAACCACCCGGCAGGCCGAGCTGTTGTGTGGCCGCGAGCATGCCGGCCGCGACGCTTTCCGTGATGGTGCGCTGCGGCGACCAGATGGCCGTTTCGATGTTTTGGGTTGGGTGCCGGTGGGCCTGTTTGCACTTTTCGAGGTCGAACGAATGCCAGCCTCGGCACACCAACGGGCGCAGACCGTAGATGCGGCACGTCTGCTCGGTCGGGTCGAGCCATAGACACGGTACTCGCGTCCGGCTGCGTTGCTCGGCAGTCAGCCCCCGAACCTCGGCCACCCGTCGCTCGAGTTTTGCTTGCACATCCGCCGCGCCGTCGTTCGCGGCCCGCGCGCGCAGAGCGATCAGCACGACCTCGGCGATTGGCACTACCACCCACAGGTGGCAGCAGTAGGCACAGCCGGCGCAGCAGGCCCGGGGCGGCAATTCGACAGTCTCGGCAGTTTGCTCGATCAGGAACTCGGCCCGTGCGTGAGCATCCGCGACCATGGCCGCGATGTTCTCGGGCGTTGCTCCACCGGCCAGGGCGATCCGGGCCGCCTTCTGCTGCATGGCCGCCACACGCTCTCTCAATCTGCCCGAGGCGCGCTCATGGCCGGATGGCCAGGCGACGTGCGGGCGTCGGCGCGCGGGAGGCATCGCACGCCGAGCGTGCCTCCGCCGGGGACGAACACGGCCACTGGTCTTGGTTAACACCAGTCGATCCTCTCCAGGTCACGCCGTACGCGGAAGTTGCCAGCCCCGGCGCGTGGGGGCCTTGGTGCGTTACAGGTGCGCCTGCGACGCACGGCACTCGGTCCGCGGAGAACGAGGCCGATGCGAGATAGCGTCCGGATCGTCTGGTTGGTTGCGCCCCTTCACTAATCGCTGCACGCCCCAAAGGGCCCAGAATACGAGACGGTGGCAGCGGTGGGCGGGCATGTTATTAGCCCGCTTGGGAACCAGGACTGGAGACTTCCAATAATCCCGCATCACTTCAGTCCGATACGTCGATTGTGCCAGACTTGTGAACACCACCCACATAAGCGCGGGTGTCGGCGAGCGGGGGAGGCGGTTCAGCGCACCCGCTTCCTGACAGTCGCGGCGGGCAAGAGGTTCTGGGATAGGTCCTATTGAACTGCCCCAGATCGTGCGACCGTGATCAGTGGGGCGGGCCTCCGTGCCCGCCGATTGGGCGGCAGGTCGGGATGCCTGCCCCACCGTATGGTCCCACGCGCTGCCCCAGAGCGCTTTCAGAGACTCGCCGGTGGGTGCCACTGGTGGCTTGTCCCCCAGTGGTGGAAAGCACGGACGGTCCGAGCCCGGTCAATCAGATGGCGACTCAGATACCAGCGGAACCGCCAACCCAACCGCCGAAAAACCGAAAACCACGACGACCCCGCCAAAATTACGCAATCTTCAGCGGCCTGCGAAAGACCGCGACTGTTGAATCAGGCCAACCACCGCGAGTATATTCCGGAAGCGATCATCAAGGCGCGATAATCCGAAGCACTGGGCGTCTCGGGAATCTGAACAGCGGAAGCCCAGTGCTTTACGTCTTGCCGAGGCAGCGACGATGCAGCAGGAAGGAAACGAACATACGCACGTTGAATCACCGGATACCAGGATTCGCCACGAGCGCCGACGGTTTCTTCATTTGTTTGCCGTCACGCTCGGCGCCGCTTGTGTCGAGCCGTTTCTGTCCGGTTGCCGCGACGAGCGGGACGTTCTCCAACTCTCCCAGTCCAAAGAACCCAACGCAGCGCGGCACGGACGCGTGCACTTCGAAGGCTGCCGGCTGCTCGCGGATGGCCTGCTTGTGGGCGAGATCGCCCCCCTAGGATTGTCCGGCTTCGAATGTAATGACGAGCTGCGCGATCTTGGCGACGGTGTCTTCGAATGGCAACGAACCGTGACATTACGCGCTGAGGCCGGCGCGCAGCCGGCCCGCGTGACGCTCGATTTCGCTGCCGCCCATGCCTCCACATTCTCTCTCATCCCCGCGATCTCCTACAATGGCAACCAATGGGGTGGCGGCCGGGAGCCCAAGGGTTTCTCCCATGACGGCGAACCCTGGTCCTTCGCCTTCCACCGCGGCGCGGTACCCGGCGGGACCTACTCCGAAGGCCCGAAGTGGGCCGTAGCGCTCTGGGCCAAGGAGGCAACCCCGGCACGGGGCGGATCTTGTTCGCTCGTCCCCACGGCCAACTGCACGACGCACCGCCTGATCTGGCCCGAGGAGGAAAGACCGCTGACCTACTCGGGACGCGACGAATACGACCGACCCTACGCCGAGAATATGACGCTCCGTCACGGCGAGAGCTTCACCGCCACGGCGTACTTGCTCGTCGCGCCGGTCCGGCAACCAAAGACCGCCTGGCGCCGCTGGATCGACGCATGCTGGACACGAACTCAACAAAACCGACCCGCGCGATACTCGCCGGAAGAACTCCGAGGACATGGCGTTCACTTCGCGCGCGAGCGGCTCTGGGCCGAGGAGGCAGAGTTTCGCGGCTTCTCGATTGGATTGCTCCAAAGCGGCCATGAGTGGCATCAGCGCACCAGGCACAAGTACGAGATCGGCTGGGCTGGACAGAACGCCTCGCTCGCCTGCGCCTTGCTCGACGACTTTCTTCGTACCGGCGAGAAGGCGTCACTCGATAAGGGACTCGCCGCGCTCGATACATGGGTGCGGCACGGACGTTTCCCGTGCGGGCTGGTCTACGCCGTCATTGACCCGGTACTCGACGGCTCGCAGCCAGGTCAGTTGGACGCCTGTAACATGGGTAACGCCGCCGAGTTCTTTTTGGAGGCGTATGAACTCGCGCAGCGTTGCGGTGTGAGCAAACCCGAATACCGCGAACTCGCCCTGGGCATCTGCGATTTCATGTTGAAACACCAGCAGCCCGACGGACGTTTCGGGCGAGCATGGACTTCAACCGGTGAGTGCCTCAGCCCGGACGGCACTATCGGTTGCTTCATCGTGCCGGCGCTGATCGCCGCATTTCGGGCGACGAATCGCCGGGAGTACCTCGAATCCGCCGCGCGGGGCTATCGCGCCTATCATGGTGGCCTCACGGAACACGGCTTTGCCACTGCGGGCGCACTCGACACCGACTGCATCGACAAGGAATCGGCGTGGCCGTTGATCGACGCCGGCCTCGCTTTGTACGACATCACCGGCGACAGTCTCTACCTCAATGCCACCGAGGCTGCTGCCTACTACACCGCGACCTGGCAATACTGCCACTCCGTCCCAGTTCAGCCGAACTCGATGTTCGCCGACATGGAGTACGATTCCTTCGGTGGCACGGCGGTCTCTACGCAACACCACCACGTCGATCCGTATGGCGTACGTTTCGTGCCCGGATACCTGCGGTTAGCGAGGCTGACGGGGAACCGGATGTGGGAAAAGCGTGCTCGGGCCCTGTGGTACAATGGGATGCTGGGCGTTTCGGACGGCACCTTGAAGCTCCGCGGCGTGGAACTGCCGCGCGGCGGGCAGTGCGAGGGCTACTTCCAGACACGATGGGGCAGCCAAGGCAACTGCTCGCTCTGGTTGGTGGCGTGGCCGACGGCCTTTCGCCTGGAGGTGCTGCGCCGGATGGGGGATTGGACCAGACTATCCGACCCGGGCTCGGGCCTTGGTAGTTAGAACCTATCCTAGAACCGTCCAGAGGTGGGCAGCAGAGTTGACCCTGCGCGCGTAAGCAAGTGGTTTTTTCGGTAACCGCTCACGGTCGCGGCTCGGAAGGAGTTGTGGGATGGGTTCTAAATCGGTGCTCACGATCTTGCGATACAACGAGCCGCGGACTTAAGTCCGCGCGGTGCTGATGCGCGAATGAACGTCGCAAGATCCTGAGCGGTCATTTGGTGTGGCGTCGCCGGTGTCTGCACGACTGTTCGAGCGCTGAAGCAACTGCGGGGCACAATCTCGGTGGTTGTACGGTTCTCTGTAGAAGCTATCCCAAGACCCTCCAAAGGCGTACCGCCCAGCCGCGTTGCGCGCATATCCAAGCTGTTCTACGCAACCGCTCCCTCACGGTCGCGGCTCGGAAGAGGTTTTGGGATAGCTTCTAGAATCGCACCAGTGTATAGGACGTTACCATATATCCACGATCCACGCGTAACTGAACTCGGCCGGATCCAGAACCTGGTCCGTGGGAAAGCACCGAGCGCGGCGCGGATTGCCTGAGGGAGCAGTTCGGGTTCGTTCGGGTAGGGGGCCCGATCTGTTTGGGGCGGCCATGCGGCTGTACCAAGCGCTCTCAGTAGGCCTCGGGCCGTGGGCCGTGCTGCCATTGCGTGAACAACTGTCGGCATTCGACCCGCAACACATTCGTGTGCACACGCACCGGACTGTGTCCCTGTTCGTAGAGCTTCTGGCAAGCCAACGAAAGCTCGTTGAAGCCAGCTTCCGCGGCGTCCGCGATCGTGGCTCCGTAGGCCACCGCGTCGAGGCGCGCCCAGTGGATCGCCGCCGCGCACATCGGGCAGGGCTCACACGTGCTGGCCAGAACATGGCCTGAGAGGTCGATGGTGCCCAGCCTGCTGCAAGCGGTGCGGATCGCGTTGATCTCCGCGTGAGCCGTGACATCGCCCGTGGCCCGCACCGTGTTGTGCACGGCGCACACGATCTCTCCGTGCCGCGTGGCGATGACTGAGCCGAAGGGGCTCTGCTCGGCCGCAATGCCCTCTTGGCAGACCGCAATAGCCTGCGCCATCAGTTCTTCCCACATCTGCACCGGGTGCCTCCTCTGGCCGTGATACATAGCTCGACGGACGGCGGATGGTAACGCGCCCTGCGCACCCTGTCAGCGGCCCCTTGAGCCCCGCTGCGCGAACTGCTAGTGTGTGCCGGTTCTGCGTTCCACATGGCAACAACCTGCCCGCTTCGCGGTGGGCTGACCAGGCAAGACGGAGGAAATCGACCATGCGCAGCTTTTTGGGCCGGGACATCCTTTCACTGCGTGACATGGAGCGGGCTGAGTACTTTCGCGTGTTTGAGGTTGCGGACGAGTTGGCCCCCGTCGCGCGCAATCGGCGCAACACCGACCTGTTGGCCAACAAGACCCTGCTGACCGCGTTTTACCAGCCCAGCACGCGCACGCGCCTGGCCACCGAGGCTGCCATGCACCGGCTTGGCGGTCACGTGCTCGGCTTCTCCGACGCCAAGATGACCCGCGCGGGTGACTTCTACCAGGAGTCCATCAAGGATACGGTCCACATGCTCGAGTACTACGGCGACGTGATCGCCATGCGGCACTTCCAGCAGGGTGCTCCGCACGAAGCCGCCCGCTGGGCGACCGTGCCGGTGATCAACTGCGGCGACGGCTGGGGCGAGCATCCCACACAGGTGCTGACGGATCTGTACACGATCCTAAGGGAGTGTGGCACGTTGGATGGGCTGCACTTCATGTGCATCGGGGATATGCGGATGCGCACCATGCACTCGATCGGATACGCCATGTCGCAATTCGATATTGAGGCAACGTTCATCTCGCCGCCGGATATGTCGCTCACCGAGGAGTTCAAGCAGGAGCTGCGCGATCTGAACGTGCGTTTTCGTGAGGCGCCCGCCGCCGCGGACGCGATTGGTGACGCCGACGTGATCTACATGGAACCGGTGGTCCAGGCCGACTACACCAGGTCGCGCGATGAGGCGAAAGAGGACAAGGGTCTGACCCCGCCGGCGTATCAGGTCACGCGCGAGCTGTTGCGGGACAAGGCTCGCAGCGACGCGATCATCCTGCACTCCCTGCCACGGATGGACGAATTGCCAGCCGATGTGGACGCCACCCGCCACGCGCGCTACTGGGAAGAGGCCTTCAACGGCGTTGTGATGAGGATGGCGCTGCTGGCCCTGATACTGGGTGCCATGGAGTAGCGGCAGAGCCCTGGCGGTCTCCAACCGCGCACGATTCGGTGAAATCGAAGAGCCGCGGGCTTCGGCCCGTGCCGCGACACGTCCGGCAGACTGTCGCAAGATCGCGCACGGTTGTCCAGTACTCTCTTTTCTCGGAACTTGCCCGCTCGCGCCCGGCCTGCGGGCCATCCCCACTTCCTCAGCGCGGCCGCGCGCAAGAAAAAAAAACAGACCACGTTTGACCGGGCTTTATCGGCGGGCATAGGATCAGTGCCCCGTGGGAGTCTCGGGGCGGGAGCAGTCTCTGTATGGGCCACAGCAGGCCTTGTGCGCCCATGGTGCAGAGCAACATCTTAGAAGCGTTCGAATCGGCGGTATCGACGGGAGAGATTACGGGTACGCACCCGTTCCGTCTGAGGTTGTCTTCGTTTGTTCTATTTCAGGGAGGCAGTTATGAAGCGCTTGTGTGGAGTAATGCTCGTGTTGGGCGTGTTCGTGACGGTGGCCAGTGCCGATATCACTGAGTACACGTCACGCGCCGCCTGGGAAGCTGCTGTCGGCAGCGCTGATTTCGTCGAGGACTTTGCGGGCTTTTCGGTCGACACTGATTTCAAATACATGGTGGTCGACTGCAACGGCTTCGGCATCACGCAGACTGGCTACGATTACGCGTTCCGCAACTTCATCGATGTGCCCCCGTTTACCTATACGGATAACGGTGGCACAACCCACGCGTCCAGCTACGTCAACCACGCTGAGACCGGGATCGACGCGACCAACGTCGAGATGCGGTTTGACATGCCGGTCTTCGCCTGGGGTGCCCGGTTCTACGGCGCCGCTGGCCTCGAATTGCTGGATGCCCAGTTGGTGGACTCGGGTGGTGCCGTACTGGACACGCTCCAGATTCTGAACGGCGATAGCTTCTTCGGCTTCGTCTCCGATCCGATGATGGACGTCGCAACTGTGCGTCTCGTCGCCCGTAACCTGTCCGGTGGTAGCGGTGGCGAGGGCTTCGGCATGGACGACGTCATGGGCGCTTACGTGCCCGAGCCGGCCAGCCTTTCGCTGCTGGCCTTGGGCGGCCTCGTGCTGCTCCGTCGGCGCTAAGCCGAACTCACGAAACGCTTAACATAGCGGGCCGGTACCTCCTGGGTGCCGGCCCGTTGTGCATTCCACCCTTCCGGTCATCAAATCCCCCAGGCACCACGCCATTGCCTGAAGAAACCGAGAAAAACCCGAATTCGCGCGTCGTCTGACGGCGGCGTTCTCGATTGATAACATGGCCGGCCGCGTGGTCGGCGCTGCGAACGGGAGCAACCGCCGGTGATGCGAACTGACACCGGCGCACAGCATCCTCCCGCAAGCCGGAATCAAGGACGAAACGCACAGGATCAAGTCACAAAGCGAGGTGCAACATGTCAACTGAATCGAACCGCTCGTCAATGTTCGGCGGCAACCGCGGCCATTGGGAAACGGGGATGACCATGTCGGCCTGCGCACGGGCGCTCGTATGCCTGCTGGCCCTTGCGGCGGGCGCACTGCTCGTCCCAGGGCCGGCACAGGCCGAAGACTGGGAAGGCCCGACGCTGCTCTCCAGTGGAACGAATTGGGGTAAACCGCGCGTGGCGGTCTCGGGCGACTACGTCCATGTCGTCTGGCAGGACTATGGCGTGAGCACGCTTCAGTATCGGCGGAGCACCGACGGCGGCGATACCTGGGAGCCGATTGTGACCATGCCGACGAGCGGCGTCGTGCACAATCCCGCCATCGCGGCTTCGGGCTCCTACGTCAACATCGTCTACCGCGGCAGCAGCCACAACATCTACCTCTTCCGCAGCACCAACAACGGCACAAGTTTCAGCGCTGCGATCTTGGTCGGTGGTGGCAGCGCCTACGAGCCGGACGTGGCGGCCGCGGGCCCCAGGGTCTACGTCATCTGGCTCACGTACTACCCCACGTATGACCTGTACTACACCTGGAGTTCGGATGGCGAGAATTTCGAGTCCGTGGTGAACCTGACCAATACCTCGATCGAAGAGCGCTGCGCCCGGATCGCCGCCTACAACACCAGCGTCTACATCGCCTTCACGACGCGCCAGACGTCGAACAGCACCGACTACGCCATGTTCCTGCGTAGCACGAACAACGGCGTGAACTGGTGGGTCCCGGCTGTGCTGTGGACAGCGACGATGCCGACGTTCGATGCGGTTGCCGTGGCGGCCCACGCCAGCAACGTCTACGTGGATCGGGACAACGCGGCGCCCAACGGTCCGGCGCAGAAGATGAGCACGAACAACGGGGCCGCTTTCGGCGGCAGCGTGTGGCTCGGTGCGGGCAACGACGGGCAGCCCGAGGTCTCCGCCTCGGCCGCCTATACCGCCAACGGCTGTAGCGCCTACACGCGCGGCTACAACATCTACGTCTCAACTGGGCCAGGCACCGAGACCATGATCGGAACGGGCGATAATCCCGACATCGGCGCGAATGACGACGGCGATATGCACGTCGTCTGCGAACTAGATGACCAGATTCAGTACTACCGCTACGTGGTCGGCGGGTCATACGATCCCGGTGACCTGAACTGTGACGGCGTGATCAATGGGTTCGACATCGACCACTTCGTCCAGGTTCTGGAGGACTGGGACGCGTACGTTGCCGACCACGACGGCGATCCGTTCCCGCCCTGTGACCCATGGCTGGCGGACATCAACCAGGATGGCCACGTCAACGGCTTCGACATCGATCCGTTTGTCGCGCTGCTGAACGGATAGAACTGCGACACTGGCCGGGGCCTTGTCCGGCGCCGCTCCTTGCCTGCAAGCGGAGACTCGTCGCCCGCCCCATCCCTGCTCATCAGGGGTGGGGCTGCGCGTTTGCTTTCTTCGCCAGATTCAAGAACGCCTTCCAAAACTCCGGCCCAGTCCGAGTTGTGTGCGTAAGCGAGCGGGCCAGCCGGCTCTGGCAACCACTCCCTTACGGTCGCGGCTCAGTCTTGTCAGGTTGGGGCGCGGTTGTGTTTGGCGCTCCAAGCCTTGTGCCCGCATTCCGGGCAGACCCCCGACACGTTGCCCGTCAGGTTGTACCCACACCGGGTACAGCACCCGGGCCGCGAGCGCCGGTCGCTGCGCCACAGGAGTGCGGTTGGCACAGACACCACGACCAGCAGCAAACAGAGTGGGATGGTGGCGTGGTACACCCCTTGGCCGTTTCGGTCCCGCATGACAGAGAAGTCCGGGATGAGTTCCAGGGCCGGCGTTGAGCGATTGACGGCCCAGCCATGCGGGCCGGGGTTCTCGTAGGGCGGGTTGACCCAGAACGCGTACACGCCGCCCGCCTTCAGCGTGACGGACAACCGGGGCAGGTCGCACTCTACCGCGCACCACAGCGTCGCAACGGTGACCGCCACGATCAGCGCACACACAACCAGCCCCGCCCACTTTGCGAACCGCCGGAGTTTCTGGCGCAGTTGCATTAGTCCTTCCGAGGGCGTCGCGCGGGCCACGAGAACGAGCCTTCCCACGCCGGCGGCGCCATACACCACTGCTGGTGCAGATGATAGACGGCCTCACGCTGTTCTGTCGCCGGTAGGGCGGCATGTGGCGACTTTCTCCGCGGGGGCGCGAAAAGCAGTGCTCTGGGGGGGGAGTTGGTTGGCACGCGCGGCCCAGCAGGTCGGCGAGGCTCTCCTTTACGAACCGAGCGGCAGAGCTCATACTCACGCTTGGTGGCCGAAGTCGAGTGGAGTTGGAGGTCGGCATGACGGTGCAGCGGACTTTGCTGGAGCGGTTGCGCGATCCCGCGCCGGCCGGCTATCGCCGGTCGCACGTGTCGACTACGGAAGTGTTCGAGTCTGTCCTGGGGAATGTGCAGCGGCTGCTGAACACATGCCAGGGCAACTGCCTGACCGATCCCGAATACGGCCTGCCGCACATGACCAGCGTGCGCAGCACGATGCCGGACTCGGTGGCGGGCTTCACGGCGGCGATTCGGCGCTCGATCGAACGGTACGAGCCGCGCCTGAACAACGTCCGGGTGCGTCATGCCCCGCACGGTGATGGCGGGCTGGAGCTGCGCTTCGAGATATCCGGGTTCATAACGGACGAGGACGAACGCACCTCGGTTCGCTTCGAGACCTATGCCGACGATGAGGGGCGTCTGGTCGTGCGTTAGCGGCTGACTGGCCAGGGCACGCGGAGCGAGTGTTCGCGCGGCAGCGGTGGCGCAGTCGCGTCGCAACGCGCAGGTGGGCCGCCGTTCGACGAATCGATGGCCTGCCGGGCTACGGTCTCGCTTGCCCATGCTGGCCTTCTTTGGCAGTGTTGCCGCGATGGTCAGGGTCACCGGCGGCGGTTACAGTGTGCGGAGGTTATCGGCCGCGGTAAGGCCGGCCTGATGAGCGACAGATATGTATAACGTCTACTACCAGGAAGAGTTGGCGTTCCTGCGGGAGATGGGGCGCGAGTTCGCGACGGCGAACCCGACCGTCGCGCACCTGCTCGAATCGGCCGGGGCGGACCCGGACGTCGAGCGCTTGCTGGAGGGAGTCGCGTTTCTGACGGGGCGTGTCCGGCAGAAGCTGGATGACGAGATCCCGGAGCTGTTTCAGTCGCTCATGTCGCTGCTGTGGCCGCATTACCTGCGGCCCGTTCCGTCCACCGGAATCCTGGCGTTTCAACCGTTGCCCGAGCAGCTCACCGGCGTGGCCGAGGTGCCGCGCGGCACCGAGGTGGCGTCGATCCCGGTCGACGGGACGGCGTGCCGCTTCCGCACCTGCCACGACGTCGAGCTGACTCCGCTCGAGGTCGACGGTGCCGAACTGGAGTTGCCGATGGGCACCGACGCACAGTTGCGCATCGGTGTGCGGATGGCCAGCAAAGTGCCGCTGGAACGGATGGGTCTGAAGCGGCTGCGGTTCTATCTGGCGGGTGACGTGGTGCGCGCGGCCAACGTGTACCTGTGGCTGATGCGCTACGCCCGGCACGTCGAACTGCGCAACCCGGCCACGCAGCGCAGCGTGCAGCTTCCGGCGCGGAGCATTCGCCCGGGGGGCTTCGGCGCGGACGAAGGCATCCTGCCGTACCCCCAGCACTCGTTTGCCGGTTATCGCCTGTTGCAGGAGTACTTCACCTGCCCGGCCAAGTTCTATTTCATCGAGTTCACCGGACTCGAGCGGCTCTTGCACCTGGGCATCAAGAGCCGCTTCGAGATTGTTGTGCCGTTCTCCCGCCGGCCCGAGGACACGTTGCGCATCGAGAAGGAGTCTTTCCGCCTGTTCTGCACGCCCATCGTAAATCTGTTTCCGCACGCGGGCGACGGAATACGCGTGGATCACAGCCGCACGCAATACCGCATCCGTCCGAGTACGACTGGCAACCTGCCGGAGCACTACGAAATCTACTCGATCGACCGCGTGGTCGGGTTGATCCAGGGTGAGGCGGCGCGGCGCGAGTATCCGCCACTGCATGCTTTCCAGCACGGTGTCGGCAGCGCGCAGGGCGGCATCTACTACCAGACGCGGCTGTACGACGCAGTGGTGGGGGAAGGGACCGACACCTACATCTCATTCGTCTCCGCGGATCAGAAGCACGTGGTCCCACCGACCGAGACGATCTCGATCGACTTGACGGCGTCCAATCGCAAGCTGGCTTCGCGGCTGAAAGTGGGCGACGTGCACGTGCCGACCGTAACCTCGCCGGAGTTTGCCAAGTTC
>JAHJAR010000270.1 GCA_018814045.1 Planctomycetota bacterium
GGCGGCGAACGGCGCGCCCCTGGTGCCGGCGACGCCCGCCCGCACGGTGCCAGACGTGCCCCGCGCGCGACAGCCCGCCCCGCAGACGCACTACCGGATCTGCTTTGTCGGCGACGAGCGTCGTTTTGCGGCCCACGCACCGCTCGTCGCCGAGCGCGCGACGACCGTCTTCGTCAACTGCCGCGGCGCGCTCGGCGCTAAGGAGCTTTCGCAGATCATTGCTTTCGGGCCGGACCACACGGTAGTGTTTGAGCCCGAGCGGTACGAGTCCGCACGGCTGGATGCGGTGCCAGGTTTCGTCATCGGCTACAGCACCGCGCCGGCCTCAGCCGCGACACTGGCCGCGCTCCGGGCGCGGTTTCCGCTGTCAGCGAGCAATGCCCGCGTCGCGCTGCATCCGCACGTCGAAGTCGTGACGATTCTGCGCGAGGCGGGGATTGGTGCGGCGGGAGCGTTTCTGCTGCCCAGTGACTGGCAGACGCTCGGCGCGCTCGTCGACTTCGCCACCTGGCAAAAGCGTGAAATCGACCTGCTCTATGTGGGCGCCGCCACCGCCACCAACCAGGAGCTCCTGGCTGCGCTGCGCGAGTTTCCCGGTTTTCTGCACTTGTCCGAGCCGGCCACCGATCAGGCGCTGTGCGGCGTGCTGTCCCGCACCAAGTTGGCGCTGCATCTGCCCGCGTCAGAGGATGCCTATTTCGATGCCGCCAAGGTCATTCGCGATTTGATGTGTGGCTGCCTGGTCGTCGGCCACGCGCTCGCCGCGGACTACGGCCTCATGCCGGGCGAGCACTATTTGTTCTTCGAGAAACCTGCGCAACTCGCGGCACTCGTTCGCCAGCAGCTCACGCTGCCTGACGAGTTGGACGTGATTCGCTGTCGCGGCCAGCAGCGTGCACGTCTGTTCGATGCCGGCCGGGATTACGTGGCGATGATCGAGCGGTACTGTTGTGCATCGAGGTTGTGCGGTGCCACCGCGACCGCTCCGGCAGCCCTGGAAGCCGCGACTACCAACCCGCCAAGGCAATGAGCACCCGGCCCATCCGACAGCGTGAGCAGACGCATCTGCCGCCCCGGGAGCGGCTACTGCCGCTGCTCTACCGGGTGATCAGCCTGGCCTACTACCGCCGGAGCGAACGGTATGCCCGGTATCGGGAAGAAGTCGGGTCGCCGCCGCCGCTGCCGGCTGAGCCGCTGACCGACCTTCTGGCGGTGTATCTATCTCAGCGGTTGCCGGCCCGCTGGGTCGGCCGGCTCGGCCTGGACGGCCTACTCCGGTGTGCGAAGACCCTGCGCGGCGTGCTGTGCGCCGCCGGCTTTTTCGGGCTTCTGGGGTTCTGGTTCGTGCGCGGAGTGTTCCGGACGGTACGCCGGCTGGGGGCGTTGGGGCGAGGTGCCGGTGCACGAGCAGCGCCCGAGTGCTTTCTGAAGCGGGCGCCGGTTGGCAACCTCAATATCAGCATCGGCCAGAGCATCTTGTTGCGCGGATTCGAATACGCCGACAATCGTCTCGTGTGCTATTTCGAGCGCACCCAGCCGATCGCGCGTTCATGCCAGATTTTCGTCCACGCCTACCCGGCAGACGCCGCCGCGTTGCCGGCCGACCGCATCCCGCACGGCCAGTTTTGCAAGGACCATGACCCCGTTGTGGAAATCCAGGCGTGGCCGCGTAAACGCGTCTACCGGGACGAGACCTGGCTTGGCGATCTGCCGTCGGGCGACTACCGCCTCGAGATCGGCCTGGTGGACATTGCCACGCTCGAGCGGCTGCCGATGGTCGAGAGTGAGCGCAGCGCGGCTGAGTTGGGGTGGGTGCGCGTCAGCGCGCTCGATGAAGCAGCACCGGAACCGAATCTGATCGGAGCCGCGCATGGCAGCCGGTAAGTCGACAACCAGCGACTTTCGTTCGCTCGCGCGCGTGCTCACGCGCTGGGCTTGCGCCAAGCGTGCTGTCGGCTTCGACGTCTTTGATACACTGCTGCGCCGGCGTGTGGAACCCGAGCGCATCAAGGACCTGGTTGCGCAACACCTGGCGCAACGCCTCGCCGAGCGGAACGGCCACGCGCCGGATTGGACCCTCCTGCGCCACAAGCGGCGCCTGCTCGAAGTGGCGTTGGGGCAGGAGGCCGAGGCCCGCGGTGACGACCACGAGTTCCGATTGGCGGAGATGGCCGAGCGTTGGCTCGCACAATGCTCCCTGGACGACCCACAGGGCACGCTCGCCCGCGAACTCGTCGCGCATGAGTTGAACCTCGAGCGTACCGCCACGCTTCCAACGCCCGGGATTGGCGAGACCCTCGCAGCGCTTGCGGCGCAGGGCGTACGCCTGATCTTCGTCACGGACATCTACCTGGACGTGGACGGCGTGTGGGACCTGCTGCGCCATCACGGCCTGGCCGGCTTCTTCGCCGCGGGCTACTGCTCATCGAGCAACTTCCGCACCAAACGCAGCGGGCGGCTGTTCGACGAAGTGCTCCAGCAGGAGAATCTGAACCCGGCGGATTTCCTTTTTGTGGGTGACAATCCCTTCAGCGACGTCGATTCGCCGCAGCGCCGCGGCATCGACTGCGTCCTGGTCCGCGACCGCTACGAGCGCCAGCGCCGCACGCGACTCCAACTCCTCGAGCAGCTCGGCCGCAAAAGTCCTTTCTGGACCGGCCGCCTGGCCCGCGAGATCGTCGAAGGCCGCCCAACGCACCTGAAGGCCAGCCGCGATCACGACTACAAGCTCGGCGTGATGCTCGCGCCCGCATTCATCGCCTTCACACTGAACGTCATCGAGCAGGCCCGCCGGCAAAAGCTCGAGCGCCTGTTTTTCCTGTCGCGCGAGGGACTCACGTTCCTGCGCATGTATCGCCGTGTTGTGCGGGCCTGGGGTTTGGCGGATGAGCTGCCGCCGGCCGTGTACGTCGGTGTCAGCCGCCATGCCACTTTCCTGCCCAGCCTCGACGGGCTCGATCTGGACCGGCTGCACCGCCTGTGGCGGCAATACGACCGCCAATCGCTCAACCGCCTGCTGCACAACCTGAACCTGCCGGCGGAGGAGTTTCGGCCGCTGGCGGCCCGGTGCGGGTTCAGCGACTTCGATGCCCCGATCACAGACCCGCATACGCACGAACCCTTCCAGGCCTTCCTCGCCGACGCGGAGGTTCAGCGGCGGTTCAGGGAACATCGCGACCGGGCCCGAGAGCTTCTTCGGCGTTACTTGCGTGGCAAGGGCTTCTTTGACGTTCCAGCCGCCGGCCTGGTCGACATCGGCTGGAAGGGCAGCATTCAGGACAACCTGGTGCGGGCGGTTCGTGGCTGTGACGATTGCCCCGTGATTCACGGCCTTTACTTCGGGCTGGTGCACATCGCCGAGGACGATCTGCCAGGCGCGCACAAGCACGGCTTCCTCGCCGATACGCGGCGCGGAGACTGGATCGAGCAGGTCGTCTTCCGCAACGGTCCGGTCTTCGAGATGTTCTCGAGCGCGCCGCACGGGGGCGTAATCGGCTACCGGCCGCTGGCGTCTCGTCCGGAGCAGGTCAAGCCCGTGATCAAGGCCGCCCTCGTCGAGCAGCAGAATTTCCGCAGCTACGCCGCAACGGTGCTGGCCGGCGTCGAGGACTATCTCCGCGAGTATCTGGCGCTGGCACCGCTGCTGTCGGTCGACTCCGCCGCTCTGCGGCTGTGTGTGCTGGATCAGCTCCGCCGCTACATCCTCTACCCGACGGGGCGCGAAGCCCGCGCGTTTCTGCGCTACTCGCACGCCGAGAGTTTCGGCGTCTTTCACACGAGCAGGTACGGTTTCCAGGGCTCGTGGAAGCATATTCTGCTGGGCGGTTCTCCGTTCGGCCTGCCACGGCGGCTGATCCAGACACTGGAACGCCAGTTCTGGCCGGAGGCGTGCCTGCGCCGGACGGGCCTGCCGCTGGTCAATTTCCTGTGGGATATGATCGAGACGCGTTTTGCCGGGCGGGTGGTGCCGTAGAGTCATCGGGCGCTGCTGTGGATGGTGCGCCGACGTGTGCATTCCGTTGCAGCGCGATATCGTATCTGCGACGCCAAGACAGAACACACAGTGAGTTGTGCCATGCCAGCGGACACGCCGGTGCCATCCGTCGCCATCGTCATTCCGTGCTACAACCACGGGGCCTATCTGCCCGAGGCGGTGGCCAGCGTCCACGCGCAGACGTACGCACCGGTGGAGTGCGTGGTGGTGGACGATGGGTCGACCGACGCCGAAACGCGGCGTGTGCTCCACTTGCTTCAGGAGGCCGGCACGCGCGTCATCTCGCAGCCGAACCAGGGTCTGGCAGCGGCGCGCAACGCGGGTGTGCGGGCGACCGAAGCAGCGTTCTTCGTTCCGCTGGACGCCGATGACCAGCTCGAGCCGGGCTTCGTCGAACGCCTATTGCCCGCGCTGCAGCGCGACCCGCAAGTGGGCTTCTGCTATTGCCATGTGCAGCTCTTCGGTACCAGCAACGATGTCTGGCGTTGCCTGCCGTACGATCGCCGCCGTGCAATCCTGTACAACCTCTGTCCGGCCACGGCGTTGATTCGGCGGGCGGCGTTTGACGAGGTGGGCGGCTATCAGTCCGACATGGTCCACGGCTATGAGGATTGGGATTTCTGGCTGGCGTTGGCCGCGGCTGGTTACGAAGGGCGTCTCGTGCCCGCGCGGCTGCTCTTGTATCGCCAACACGAGCCCGGCGTCTCAATGCGCGATCGGGTGAAGACCCGTCATGAGGAGATGACCCGGCGTATGATCGCACATCACGATGGGCTGTACCGCGCTTTGCTGGGTCTGAGCGACGTCGCCGAGGAGCAGATCTTCGACGAACTCATGGCGGCCGTCGAGTTGGATCACATACTGCGCGCGCGTCTCTGGCGGGTGCTGCATCCCTTCGCCCGCCCCGACGTGTGCGTGGACGGGCCTTTCGCGGACTCGGCGGCCGGCCAAACCAGGCCGGCGCCGCGCCAGCGCCTGGCGCGCGTGCGCGCGTCCGCGGCCTATCGCCTGATCGCCGCGCTGAAGCGCACGCGGCTACACCGCTGGTACGCGCGGCGCAAGTACGGGGCTGCCGCGGAGGAGTAGCGCCTCTGCTCCGCAACAAACGCGGCGCCAGGAACATCTGGGCGGAAATCGCCTCAGCGCTTCGCGGCCGGCTCTGCACGCGGCTCGAAGTTGATCTGCTCGCGCTCGACCACGAGCGGCCGCTTGCGTACCTGCGAGTGGATGGCACTGATGTACTCCCCGATTACACCCAGGAAGAACAGTTGCACACCCGAGAAGAAGAAGATCGCGATGATCAACGTGGGGATGCCCGGCTGCGCCAGGCGCCAGAACACGAGTGCCAGGACCAGGCTGACGAGCGCATAGCCAATGCTCAGCACCGACAGCAGCAATCCGGCCAACATGCACAGGCGCATCGGGATGTTCGTGAACGAGATCAGCCCGTTGAGCCCCTGGTCGATCAGCAGGTACAACCGTCCTTTGGATATCCCCCGCTGCCGCGCCTTCCAGGTGTACGGGACCCCGATCGAGCGGAAGCCGCAGCCGGCGATCATGCCGCGCAGGTAGGGGTAGTAGTCATCGTGCTGCCGCAGAGCCTCGACCACGACGCGATCGACGAGCTGGAACTCTCCCACATCGGGCGGGATGTGGATATCCGCCGCGTAAGTCACCATGCGGTAATACAACTTGCGCACGTTCCGCATGATGATGCCCTCTTCGCGCTTGGCCCGGATGCCATAGACGATCTCGTAGCCTTCTTCCCAGTGCCGCACGAGTTGGACGATAACCTCGGGTGGGTCCTGCAAGTCGGCCGGCAGGAACACGACGACGGCGTCGCCGGAGGTGTGCATCACGCCGTTGTAGTTCGACCGCAGGGGCCCGAAGTTGCGGGCGTTGAGGATCACCTTGACGCAGGGGTCGTCACCGGCCAACCGCCGCAGGACATTGGCGGTATCGTCGGTCGAGGCGTTGTCGCAGAAGATGTGCTCGTAGTCATATTGGGGCAGGTCGCGCGCGAATATCTCGCGCACGGCGCGGTAGCACTCCTCGGCGTTCATCTCCTCGTTGTAGCACGGCGTTACTACGCTAATCAGCTTCTTGCGGGTCTGGTCCATGGCGATTGCCACCCCGGAATACGAAGGTCTTCATGGCCAGGAACGTCACCATCACCACCACGGGCAAGACGATGGCCTGACCTACCAGTGAACCCAATCCGACCTTCCGGCAGAGCAGCTCCAGCAGGCCCGTATTCAATCCGTACATGACGGCGTATACGAGCACGAACCGCAGCAGCAGCCGGTTGTCCCGGCTGCCGAACACGATCCGCCCGGTGGTCTTGAAGTTGAACAGTACACCCATCACCGTCGCGATGGCCAGGGCCGCTGGCCGCGGAAGCTCCAGCAGGATGAAGACGGCGTAGACACCGTAGCCAAACGCCGTGTTCAGCATGCCAACGGCTACGAACCTGAGGAAGACGTGATCCCACAGGCTGCACAACCACTGCACGCGTATCACTCCGGTCTTCACGCCGGCCCCCGGCCCAGGACGGTGCGCACGGCATCGCCGAGATCACCCGCCAGTCCGCGCAGGTGTTTCTGGCTGCCGATCTGGTGGTTGACCCGATCGGGGGCACCGAACTTGCGGAAGGGCGGCCGCGCGCCGTCCAGCTCGGCGAGCACGTCCGCGACAGCGGAGCCCAGGCCGCCGGTAACGCTGTGTTCTTCCACCGTGACCACGCCGCCGGTTTCGCTGGCGGCAGCGCGCACGGTTTGTTCGTCAAGCGGTTTCAGCGTGTGCATGCTGAGCACGCGCGCTTCGATCCGGTGCTTCTCTGCCAGTTGTGTAGCCACTTCGAGCGTGTGCCCGAGCAGGCCTCCAGTGCTGATCAGGGTCACGTCGTGCCCTTCGCGCACGCGGATGGCCCGGCCGATGGCGAAGTCCGGTTGCTCCTGGTGTACGACTGCTTCGCCTCCCTTCCCCAGCCGCAGATAGCACGGGCCGGGTAGCTCGAGCGACGCACGCGTGGCCAATCCGGCTTCCACGGGGTCACCTGGGGCGATCACGGTCATGCCGGGCAGTGCCCGCAGCACGGCCAGATCCTCGAGGCCCTGGTGGGTGTAGCCGGCCGAGCCATAGGCGAAGCCGCCGCCAACCGAGACGATTCGCACGGGAAGCTTGTGATAGCAGACATCGTTGCGGATCTGCTCGAGGCAGCGCAGCGTCGGGAAATTCGCGATCGAGTAGGTAAAGACTATCTTGCCAAACTGGGCCAGCCCCGCCGCGACGCCGGTCATATTCTGCTCGGCGATGCCGGCGTTCACGTAGCGCTTGGGGAACCGCTCGCGGAACGGCTCGAGCACGGAATAACCGAGGTCACCCGTCAGCAGCCAGACGCGCTCGTCGGCGACCGCCAGCTCGCACAGCGCTTTGACAAACCGGCTTCTCATGCCGCCCCCCCCAGTTCGGCTATGGCATCTGCAAGCTGCTTGTCATCCGGCGATTTGTAATGCCAGTCCAGCGTATCCTCCATGAAGCTGACGCCTTTGCCCTTGACGGTGCGGGCAATGACGACCGACGGCCGGTCAGGCTCGAGGGGGACCTTCCGCAATACGCCGCAAACCTGCTCGTGGTCGTGCCCGTCGATCTCACGCACCGCCCAGCCGAAGGCAGACCATTTCGTGTCCAGCGGCTCCAAGTTGAGCACTTCGCACGTGTCGCCGAAACCCTGGATGTTGTTCCGGTCCACAATAGCCACCAGGTTGTGCAGCGCATGGTGGGCGGCGAAGAGCGCCGCTTCCCAGACTGCTCCTTCGTCACATTCGCCGTCACCGAGGAGGACGTACACGCGGGCCGGGTTGGCATCGCGCTTCGCCGCCAAGGCCATGCCGCACGCCATTGACAATCCGTGCCCGAGCGAGCCGGTCGAAACCTCGACGCCCGGCACGCCGGTGTGCACTACGTGCCCGGCCAGGGGCGATCCGTCGTCACAGTAGGTTTCCAACCACTGCGCGGGGAAGAAGCCGCACTCGGCCAGCGTGGCGTAAAGCACCGCGGCCCCGTGTCCCTTGCTCAGAATGAAGCGATCGCGCTCGGGCTGCTCGGGCACCTCGGGATTGACGCGCAGGATCTTTCCATACAGCACCGCCAACAGGTCCGCCATGCTCAGGCCGGTGCCGATGTGCGAGGCTTTGGCGTGATGCACCATTCTCAAGGCCGCGCTGCGGATCCTGCGGGCCAACTCCACCGTATCGGTCATGTGCTCCTCATCAGGGCGGCTACTTCCCTCCCGCCAGGATGTCGCGGATGCACTTGCAGACGTATTGCACGTGCGCGCGTTTCAGACAGACGCCGCTCGGCAGGTTCATGGCGCGCTCGCCAATGCGTTTGGCCACCGGCTGCGGCTCCTGCTTGACGGGCCAGAACGTGTACTGGCTGACGGCAGGGAAGACCGGGCGCGTGTCGACCCCGCGCTCCTTGAGCATCTTCCGCAGGTCGTCGCGGGTCAGCGGCGCTTCTTCATCGAGCAGGATACTCGTCATCCAGTAGATGCTGCGCGCCCACGCGGCCTCACGATTCAAGGTGATGTGCGGGACGTCGTGCAGCTCTTGTTCGTACCAGGAGAAGACGCGGCGCTTCAGCTCGACTAACTCGTCGATGCGCTCCAGTTGTCCCAGCCCGATGGCGGCCTGGATATTCGCCATCTTGTACTTCCACCCCAACTCGTCGATCCAGAACGTGCCCGGCACGCGGCCCTGGTCCCAGATCTTGTGCACCCGCTCGAACAGGGCGTCGTCGTCGGTGAGAATGATGCCGCCTTCGCCCGTCACCAACAGCTTGGCCCCCTGGAAACTGAAGCAGCCGAAATCGCCGAACGACCCGGCCCGGCGTCCATTGATCTCGGCCCCGATCGCGGGGGCAGCATCTTCGACGATGCGCAGCTTGTGCTGGCGCGCGATCTCGGCGATGCGGTCCATCCGCGCCGGATGCCCGTACAGATGCACCGGCATGACGGCCTTGGTACGGTCGGTGATTTTCGCGGAAAACGAATCCGGATCCAGGCACCACGAATCGGGCGCGACATCGGCAAACACGGGTGTGGCACCGGCGTAGCACACGGCCGCTCCGGTGGCGACCCAGGTGATGTCCGGCAGGATGACCTCGTCGCCGGGCCCGATGCCCAGGGCCAGCAGCGACAAGTGCATTGCCCCGGTGCCGCATGAGGTCGCCAGGGCGTGTTTCACGCCGACGTACTCCGCGAACTGTCGTTCAAACTCCGTAAGGTACTTGCTCCATTGGTGGTTCCAGCCGGTGCGGGCGGCATCCAGCGCGTAGCTGGCCTCGCGGGCGGAGATCGACGGTCCGGCCGTGAGGATCATCTGCGAGCCGTCCACCACGTGTTGGGGGGCGTAGTCCATTCGCAGAAACTGCTTGTCGGGCGGCGCTGTGTCGCCCTCCTCCAGCGGTTTGTAGGAGATCGTCTCGCCATCGACGTGCTTGCGCAGCGGCGTGAGCTGGCCGTCGCGGAACCCCAGGCGGTGATAGAACTCGACGGCCCGCTGGTTATCGCTGAAGACGCGCAGGAAGATCTGTCGCGGGCCGATGGTCTGCTCGGCCCATTCGAGCACAGCCTGCATGGCTCGGCCCATGATGCCGCGATAGCCGTCCTTCACGCCGCGAACGACGTTGTCGATCTCCATCTCACCCTGGTCGTTTATGGCACTGGCGTAACCCAGGTGACCGACGGGCTTGCCGTGGCGATCGAGGATCAGGAACAGCAGGCGGTCTTCCGTATCGAGCAATCGCTTGCGCAGCCAGGTGCGCGTCCCGTCCCGTGTCACCGGGAACTGCGTCGGATAGGCGAAGGCGTTCTCTTCCCGCCAGCTTGCCAGCGTGGCAATCAAACCCTCGTCATCCACGTGCAACTCGCAGACCGGCACGAGCACACCCTGCTCGTCCGCCAGCGGGATGCTCTTGGCGAACAGGTCGTGCAACTGAGTGGTCCGCTTCAGGAAGTCGAAGTTGCGCCGCACTGCCGTCTTGTACGTCTCAATCGTCCTGTCCATTGCTACACTCTGGTCATGTTGTCTCAACGGTTGCCGCAAGCCACCTCGGCAAAGGCGTGCATGGTTTCCAGCACATACGCCAGGTGCGCTTCCGTCAGCCCGGGATAAACGCCAATCCAGAATACCTGGGTCATCACGAAATCGGTATTGGGAAGTTCACCGATCACGCGCCGCTCGATGTTCTGAAACGCCGGCTGCCGCAGCAGATTGCCGCCAAACAGCAGCCGCGTGCCAATCTTGCGCTTAGCCAGATGACGCACGAACTGGTCGCGTGTGAACGGCGCCTCCGGTCGCACGGCGATCGGAAAGCCAAACCAACTCGGATGGGAGGCCGGGGTTGCCTCCGGCAGAATGAGGAA
>JAHJAR010000271.1 GCA_018814045.1 Planctomycetota bacterium
CGCCGATAGCACCCAGGATGTTGGCGTGTGAATCCGTCGACACAAACGTGCCCCCCGGCCCGACCATCCCACGCTCAAGCGCCAGGTGCGTGCCGATGCCGGCGTTGATGTCGCAGACCGCAATGCCTTGTTCGCGGGCGAACTGCCGGCAGAACTGCTGGTTCTCGGCGTACTTCTGGTCCGAGCCGCCGGGGTTGCAGTCAAAGGTGAAAACCGTCTTCGACGCATCAGCCACCGGCAGCCCGTAGCGCCGGATATTCTTGACGACGTTGGCGCCACCAAAATCCCGCGCCACGCGCGCATCTATGACCACGTCAACAATATCGCCGGGCGTGACGTCCTGGCCGGCGTGGTTGCCGAGGATCTTCTCGACGATGGTCTTGGGCATAGCCAATCTCCGGGGGCAGCCGTAGGCCGCCGCTGAGACCTACTGAATCAACGTCCCGCTTTCCAGCATCACCAGCGGGTTGAACGTCGCGAAATCTGCCTGGTGGATCAGCACCGTCTCGACGCACTGTGGGCGGCCGTCACCCTCCTTGGCGTGACAGGCGATGGTGTTCAGCACTTCATCCGGCAGACCAACCTCGTACGCGATGCAGGTGCCGGAGATCGGGTGGCGCGCGCACCGGCCGCTACGGCTCTTACGGCAGTTGCCCTGCTGGTCGCGCTCGAACTCGAGCAGCTTGCCGACGTCGTGCAGCAGCCCCCCCGCCAGCAGCCGGTCGTAGTCGATCTGGTAAGGCAACGCGTGGTACGCGGCCTCCTGCGCCTTGGCCAACTGGTACGCCCCTTCCGTAACGGCGATGGTATGCTCGATGAAGTTCACGCCCCGGGTATTGGTCAGCAGCGTAAACGGCATCTCCTGCAACTCAGCAACGCTCCGCCACCCGCCGCGCTCGCACGCCAGCACCCAGGCTTGGACGGTCTTGTCGCGCAGTTGCGCGTCCTGAATGCGTTCCAGGATCGAGCCAAACAAGGCCCGCATGTCCTCTCCGCCGATCATGTCTTTCTCCGTCAGAGAATGCCGTTCGGTGACAGAGGACAACGCCTCCGTCAATCGCCGAACGACCACCAACCTCACGCCTCGATGGCCCGCCCTCCCCGATCGACGCCGGCCACACCCGGTTGAGACCTATGCCAGTGTAGCGTCTCGCAGTTGCGACGTCCTTCCGAGCCGCGATCGTCAGGGAGCGGTTGTGTCGAGAACCGGTCGGCGCCGCCGGCAACCGCTCCCTGACGGTCGCGGCTCGGGTTTGAATGCGATGCCGTAATTGTGAGCCACTACACTGGCGGCCCCGTGCATGACGGCCGTCAGCCGGCCTTCAGACAGGGAGCCGTGCGCCGCAGAGTATCGGCCCAGCCCGACGCCGAAGCAAGGCTTGGCGACCAGTCCGGGTCAGGATAGTGGACTGCCGCGGCGACGTGCCCGGCCGCAGGGCTGCGGGCTAAGGTGCGAAATGGTCGGCAATGCCCTCTGCGAGCGCCTTCGCCAGGTGCGCCTGATACGACGGTGTGCTCAGCCTCCAGGCCTCGCGCGGGTTGGTCAGGAACCCGCACTCGATCAACACGGCCGGGCGTGAGTGCCCCACCAGCACACGGAACCCCGCCCCGTGGATCCCGCGACAGGCGATCCCCGCCCGGCTCAAGGCAGCCGCGATGCTCTGGGCCGCCTCCTGGCTGTCCCGGTTGGCACCGCGCGCGATGTATATCGTTGCGCCCGCGGCGCTGCTACGACGGGCCGCATCCGCATGGATCGAGACAAACAGGTCAGCTCGGCAGCGCTCGGCAAACGCCGCGCGGCTGTCCAGACTAACAAAGCGATCGTGGTCGCGGGTGGTGCGCACCGTCGCCCCCCAGCCGTTCAGGAGTTCCGCCACGCGCTGCGCCACCTGGAGGTTCACGTCCTTCTCGTGCATGGGCCCGACACCGATCGCTCCCGGATCGCGCCCGCCGTGGCCGGCGTCGACCACGATCGTCGCCCCGCGCAAGGAACGAGTCGGTGCCGGCCGTGGCCTGGGTGTCGTGCGTGGTCGCGGTGCAGGCGGCGGCCGTGGTGACACCGGACGACGGACGGTGGTTTCCATGAGCGGGGGCGGCAGCGGCTGCGTCGTCCGCGACGGCGCGGCGCATCCGCCGAACACCAGCAGCACACCGATTGTCGCCAGCAAGCGCGCCATCGTATTGGTGGCAATAGTAGCGGATCGAGCGCCGCTTTCCACTCGCCGCCCGGCACGCCATTAGCGATTGATACGGTTTACGAATAGAAGCGCGCTTTCCAACGTAGCGGCCGGGCTCCGTCCCGGCCGTGGTTTTGCGCACTCCAACGGCC
>JAHJAR010000272.1 GCA_018814045.1 Planctomycetota bacterium
CTCGAGCGAGTAGTTGAGGCATTCATCGCAGAGTGTATCACCCGAGGCGCACTCGACGGCGAGCAGGGCCACGATGTCGCCCGGGCCGGCGTGTGCGACATCTTCGCGCTGGTTGGCGTGCATGCGGACCATGCGGCCGACGCGCCTGCTCCTGCGCGAGCGCGCGCTGCGGCACTGCTGCCCCTTGCGGAGCGTGCCCTGGTAGATGCGCGTAAAAGTCAACTGCCCGAACGACTCATCGACGAGCTTGAAAGCCATGGCAACCAAGGGGGCGTCCGGGTCGGCGGTCATGGCGACTTCAGCCCCATCGTTGGCATTGTCGCGAGCGTAGTACATGCGGTCCAGTGGTGACGGCAGGTAGCGCACTACCGCATCGAGCAGCGGTTGTACGCCCTTGTTGTGGTAGGCCGAGCCCATCATGACCGGGACGATCTCGCGCGCGATGGTCCGCCGCCGGATACACTCGTGCAACTCGTCGTTGGTCGGCTGCCCGTTGTCGAGCAACTGCTCCATCAAGGCGTCGTCGTAGAGCGAGAGGGTGTCGAGTAGTCCGTGCCGGGCGCGCTCCGCCTCGGCTCGCAATTCGGCCGGGATCTCCGTCGGGCGCACGTCCTGGCCGTGCGTTCCCTCGAAGTACAGCGCTTGCATCGTGACCAGGTCGATTACCCCGCGGTGATCGCGTTCCAGTCCGATCGGCAGTTGCAACGGAACCGCGACCAGACCCAGTTTCAACTCGACTTCGGTGACGACGCGCGCGGGATCGGCGCCGACGCGGTCGAGCTTGTTCACAAAGGCGATCCGCGGGACGTTGTAGCGTTTCATTTGCCGGTCGACCGTAAGCGACTGGGACTGAACGCCGCCGACGCCGCACAGCACGAGGATCGCCCCATCGAGGACGCGCAGGGAGCGTTCCACTTCGATGGTGAAGTCCACATGCCCGGGCGTGTCGATCAGGTTGATCTGATGGTCGAGCCAATCGACGGTTGTGGCGGCGGCGGTGATGGTGATGCCCCGCTCACGTTCCAGCTCCATGTGGTCCATGGTGGCGCCGTGGTCAGTGCCTTTGACCTCACCCATGCGGTGGATGCGCCCGCTGTAAAAGAGAATGCGCTCACTCAGCGTGGTCTTGCCCGAGTCGATGTGGGCCGAGATCCCGATATTCCGTATGTTCTTGATGGCGTTCATGTTGCTGCCGTACGTATCGCCTTTTCTGGCGTACCAATTTCTCGTGTCAGACTTCCGTCAAATCGGCGGAAGCCGGGTTCGGCCCTATCTTGCCCAGATCGCTGGCCTGGTGCCTTGGCTATATAGCTGAGGAGTACCGTGGTTGCCCTGTCCGGATAACTCCCACCGAGCCAGTTGGCTGGAGACCCCCTCTGCATCCGGAGGGCGGCGGTCGGCATGCTCGCGGACCGCCGAACTGCACGATTCTAACCGCTGCGCCAACATAGCAGCCGCGCACGCCGAATTCAAGAGGATTTTTTGTGGCGTCAAGAGCGCGCGGCGACCTATAACGGGGGGGCACCGAGCCGGGCCGCTTCCGGGTCGGGGTTGTCGAGGTGGAATCTTCGTCTCAATTGGGCCGCGGGTGGCCTGGTTCTGCGCGCGTGGCACAGGGGGGGTTGATCTGAGTGAATGCGCGACGTTCAGCAGCTCGGATGGGAGACCGGGCCCGTGAGCGCTCCGGCCGCGCCGAAGCGGGTATAATTTCGCCATGACCAGTGCGAACGCAGCCGGGTTGGCAATTGGAGGAGGGCGTCGCCGGCGTATTCTGATAATCAAGCCCAGCTCGCTGGGGGACATCGTGCACGCGCTGCCGGTGCTGGCGGGATTGCGCGCGCGTTATCCGGAGGCCCACCTCGCCTGGCTGGTGGGGACGCCCTTCGCCCCGCTGCTCGAAGGGCACCCTCTGCTCGACGAGGTGATCCCGTTCGACCGCAAGCGCTATGGAAAGATGTGGCGCAGCGCGGCGGCCCTGCGGGCTTTCCTGAGGTTTGCGGGCGACTTGCGACGCCGACGGTTTGATCTGGTGGTCGACCTACAGGGGTTATTCCGTAGCGCGTTCCTAAGCTGGGTGAGCGGGGCCGCCGAGCGCGTCGGCTTTGCCGGCGCCCGGGAAGCGGCGTGGATCTTCTACTCGCGACGAGTGCACTGCCCGGACCAGGCGCGGCACGCGGTGGAGCGGAATCTGTGCGTCGCGGAGGCGCTGGGGCTGAGCGGGGTCGAGCTGGAGTTTCCGCTGGGGCTGCGGTCGGCGGAGCACGACGCGGCGCGGAGCCGACTGGCCGAAGCCGCTGGTCGGTCGGTCGCGGCGTACACCGCCATCATCCCCGGTGCCCGTTGGGCCACGAAGCGCTGGTCGGTTGCCGGTTGGGCCGCGCTGATCGACCGTCTGCACGAAGCGGCCCTGCCACCCTGCGTGCTGCTCGGCTCGCCCTCCGATCGGGCACTGGCGGACGATGTGAAGCAGCGTTGCCATGCTCAGGTCGTTGATCTGACCGGACGCACAACACTCCGCGAACTGGCGGCGTTACTGGATCTCGCGGACCTGGTGATCTGTCACGACTCTGGGCCGATGCATATTGCCGCTGCCCTGGACACGCCGGTCGTCGCCATTTTCGGACCTACAGACCCGGCGTGCACCGGGCCGTACAGCGCGCGGGCGCGCGTGGTACGCCCGGTCGTGGACTGCTGGCCATGTCGGCTGCGCGAGTGTGGCCACCACACCTGCCTGCGAGACCTAAGTGTCGAGACCGTCTTCGCGGAAGTGCAGGTCGCCGCCGAGGCTGTACTCGGACGCAGCCTGTGTGACGGTGCGGGTTCCTGCGGGAGTGGGAACGGCCGGTAGCGAGCGCGGCTGCATGTTACGGGTAACTCGCCCGCCCCTGCTAACGGGACGTAGTTTTGCGTGCCATGGCCCACACCCGTAATGAATAGTCAGACTGGGGAAGCTGCGCGGGCGACACGCGTCCGGCTGCTTTCTAAAGGGCGGCGTGGATTGTGCCGACCCGATAAGCACGGTGCCTCAGCGCCTGTATGGCCCGAAAACTGTTCGCAGCGGAGCAGCGATCATGACGCGGTATGCCCTCCCCACGCGCCTGGCCTTGGCCGCGCTTGCCCTCGTGTTTGCCCTGGCCCTCGGCTGTGAGGAATATCCCTCCTGGCTCGTTGGTGGGTCCGGTACGCTGGTGTCGTCCGGCGGCGTCACCGGCGGAGCAGGTGGAACCTTTACCGAGAACCTGATCCAGGAGCGCACGTTCCTCGACGGCCGCGCGGTGGTGACCACCACTTACCGCATCAACGACATGACGCGCACGCCGGTGTACATCGACTTCGACGGCGATGGGCAAGTCGATCCGGTCGTGGGCTACCAGCACGATGACCGCGGAATCATCCGCGGCGTCATTCAGATCTTGCTGAGCCGGCAGGCCTCGAACTTGGGCGATTTTCTCAGCCTGCCGCTGGATGGTGGCGGCAACCCATGGGCCAACCTGTTGGACGTGGCCGTAGGGGATATCGATGGCGACGGAGCGCTCGACATCGTGGCCGCGACGCGGGATGGCGTCGTCTATCTGCACCACCCAACCGGCCGTCCGGTGACCGATCTGCGCTACTGGGGTAACGAAACCGCCGAACTGGAGTTGATCAACGGTACTACCGAGACGGTCGACAGCGACGAGCTGCTGGCCATTGTCACGCAGGCGCTGGGGCCTTTCGTCAACCTGGACAACTACACCATCACGGTCGAGCAGGGCTACACGAACGTCGAGATCGCCGACTTCGACAACGACGGCGATAACGATGTGGCGGCCTCCCGCCGCATGACGATCAGCCTCGAGCCGAACCCGGGAGTCGAGGTTCCTCCGGAGCAGATCGTGGCCGGCAACGTCCAGATTCTCATCAATCCCGAGTTTGCCACGGACGGCCAGAGCTGGACGGCGATCTCGATCGGCGGACACGAACGTCATTCTGTGTCCGATCGCGATGGCGCCGCGGGCGTCATGCCCTACGACGTGGATGGTGACGGAGATTTGGACGTCATCTCGGCCGCGCGCAAGGATGCCGCCGTTCAATTGGCCTGGTTCGAAAATCCAGGTACGCCGCTGGACTCCGCCACGAATTGGACGCAGTGGCGGATCGGTAGCCTGCGTGACGCGTGGACGTTCGACGTGGCGGATCTGACCAACGATGGACGACCGGATGTGGTGGCGACCGGCCCGGAGACGCAGCAGATGGTGCTGTTTGTTCAGCCGACCAGCGGGCCACAGCGGGAGTATGAATGGGATCGGTACGCCATCGTCAATTTTGAGTCCTATCAGCCGCTCGACGTCAAGGCGCTCGACATCGACAACGATGGATCCCGCGAGTTGGTCGTCGGTGGCTCGGAAGGCGCTGTGCGCTACTTCGAGCAGCCAGCGAATCTGAACGACGAGTGGGGCGCCCATGTCATCCTGAACTGTGACCCGCCGGGCGACGTTGGGCTGCTCGGTTACGGCGATGTCGATGGTGATGGCGATTTCGACTTTATCGCCGTCCTCGACAGCACCGAGAACGACAACTATGACCGCGTGCTCTGGATCAGGAACGACGGGCTGTAGCGGTCGAGGTTGCCTCGGGCCTCGATGGCCCGCTGGCGGCCAGCGTCCGTGACAGAGCCCGGACGCTGCATCATCACTGAGCCGCTCTACACTTCCGGCAGCTTCCAGGGCGGGCGGTATTCGCGCCCGAGCAACTGGTTGGCGGGCTCGATCGGGCGTCCCTCCTTATCGGTGCAGATCTCCTTCTGCGCGTCCCAGTAGACCTTGTAGCCGCAACGGAGGGCGATGTTGGCGAGATGGCAGGCGGCGGTCGTCTTGTGCATGCTCTCGATGTCGCTGATCGGCGTCTGCCGCGACTTCACGCACTCGTAGAAATTCTGAATATGCGGCCAGTGCTGGTCGGAGCCGCCCGCGGTTTCGGCCGCGATGCGGTTCTTGCCAATCTCCAGGCCGTCGACCTGTTCTGTGCTCGTTTCGGGGAAGATCTCGTACCCCTCGCGGTCCAGGACGAGCGTGCCGCAGGTTCCGTAGAACACGATGCCGTATTTCCGGTCGTGTTGCGTGCTGGCGTTTGTGGCCCGGTAGGAGTAGATCTGGGTGAACCCGGGGAAGTCGTAGACGGCTTCCAGCGTGTCGTAGGTCTCGCGGATGTCTTCGATGGCGTGGACTCCGCCGCCGGCGGCGACTGAAATCGGGGCCCAGGCGTCCATGGCTAAATGCACAATGTCCTGCAAGTGCACGTTCCAGTCGCCGCATTTGCCGCTGCCGTAGTCGAAGTAGTAGCGCCACCAGTAGTGGCAGCGTTTCTCGTTATAGGGGCGTTGTGGCGCCGGACCGAGCCAGCGGTCGTAGTCGAGTTCTGCCGGTGGATCGCTGTCGGCCGGCTTGCCGATGGGGTTTGTCCAGAAGTCGTTGTCGACATTGAACGTGCGCGTCAGGGCGATTTTGCCGAGCAGGCCGGACTTGACGAGCTCGATGGCCTTCTGAAAGTGCCGGCCGCTGCGTTGCTGGGTACCGACCTGGACGACGCGTTGGCATTTTTGGGCCGCGGTGACCATGGCGCGACCCTCGACGATGTTGTGCCCGATCGGTTTTTCGAGATAAACGTCCTTTCCGGCCAGGCAGGCCTCGATCATCGTCAGGGCGTGCCAGTGGTCGGGCGTGGCGATGATCACCACGTCGATGTCTTTGCGATCCAGCAGTTCGCGATAGTCGCGGTAGCCCTCGGGCGTGGTGCCGCGGCTTTTCTGGACGTCGGCTTGCGCGTCCTTGATGTGCCGGGTGTCCACGTCGCACACCGCTGCGCACTGCACGGTGTCCAGCCGCAGCGATTCGCGCAGGTTGTAGCGGCCCATCCCGCCGCAGCCGATCAGGCCGACGGTGACCTTTTCGCTGGGAGGGGTGGGTTTGTCGCCGTTCGCGGCCTGCTGCTGGTTTGCGGGTATAGACGCGGCGGCAGCGACGTGACCTGCGGCCAGTGTACCGGCGGCGAGCCCGGCATAGCCCAGGAAATCACGGCGGGTTGGCTGCTCCGACATAGTCGTGCTCCTCTGCGGGTCGACCGGCGGGTTGGCTGAGGCGGTCGCAGGTGCATCCCTTGGCCAAGAGCCCTCAGCAGGCCGCGAGTAGGCCGTGCCGGGGGGCTGCGGAAGGGGCCACGGAGCGCGATCTTAGACAGGGATGCCGAGTCAGGCAAGCGTGCCAGGCCAGTGCCGGACGATTAGGGGAGGGTGCCGGGGAGACTGCGGAAGTACAGTGGATGTGTCGGCCGCGGCGCGTTACACTATGGTCTTGGCTGCACCGGCCGATGCCGGGGTCGTTGATGACCGTCTCGGTCAGACGGGCTGGCACTCGCACCAGCGTCGCGGCGCAAAGTCGCACCGCCGGGCGCGGGGAAGGACGACCGCAGGGTCGCCGCCAATCATGGAAGCAGGCTGGTATCGGTCTGCGCAGCGCGGCAGTTGGTGGCGGTCGCCCGGTAGCTCCAGGCCGCGTGGCCCGCCCAATGCCCGAGGATTCCTGGAGCGGTGGTGACGGCCCGGTCTGCCGAGACCGGTTGGCGTCAGGTAGCGGAACGAACACCTGGTTGGTGAGGTCACTAGACGATGGCAGACGAGCCAGTCGGGGGCGTGGAACTCGAGAGTGGAAACGGGCGCGAACCGGCTTTGAACAAGTACTTCAAGGCCACCATCAAGATGAAGGTATCTGACCTGCACCTGAAGGCTGAGTCGCCGCCGCGGATTCGGATGAAAGGTGACCTGCGTGTGTTGACCGGCGGGCCGCTGACCGACCGGCAGATTCGCGAGGGGATCTTCGAGTTGCTCACGCCGAAGCAACGGGCGCTGTACGACGAGAAGGGGGCGGTTGACTTTGCCTACGACGTGGGGCCGCAGGGTGACGCCGACCGCTTCCGGGTCAACGCCTTCCAGCAGCGCGGCAGGATGTCGGTGGCCGCCCGGCGTGTCTCGCGCGACATCAAGAACTTCGAGGAACTCTACCTGCCGGCCTCCATGGCCAAGATTGCCGAGAACAACCAAGGGCTGGTGCTGCTGGCCGGGATCACCGGCTCGGGCAAGAGCACCACGATTGCCGCGATGGTGGACTACATCAACCAGCGTTGGCCCGTGCACATCGTGACCGTCGAGGACCCGATCGAGTACCTGTTCACGGACAAGAAGGCCTGCATCAACCAACGCGAGATCGGGATCGACGTACTCGACTTCCACGACGCCCTGAAGTATCTGATGCGGGAGGACCCGGACGTCGTACTGATCGGCGAGATGCGGGACCACGAGACGTTCTCCGCCGCGCTGCACGCGGCGGAAACGGGACACCTGGTGTTCGGGACGATTCACGCCTCGACGGCGGCCCAGACGATCTCGCGCCTGTTGGACCTGTTCCCGGAAGGGTCGCGCCGCCTGGTACGCCAGACGCTGGAATTCAACTTACAGGCGATCATCTGCCAGAAGCTGATTCCGAGCGTCAAGGAGGAGGTGCCGCTGGTGCCGACCGTCGAGATCATGATTTCCAACCCGGCGATCAGGAAGCTGATTCGCGAAGAGCGCGACAACGAGATCATTGACGTGATCCGCGCTTCGTACGACGATGGGATGGTGGATTTTACGGAGCACCTGCGGCAACTCGTGCAGAACGGCTTTATCGACCATCCGACCGCGTACGAAGCGGCGCCGAACCCGAACGAGTTGCAAATGGCACTGAAAGGGATCCGCGCCGCTTCGGCCGGCATCCTCGGCTAGGACCGCCGCCGCTCTGTCGCGCGTTGGTTCCAGGAGACACCATGTCGCCGATTGCCTTCGTGGACCTGCTGGCCCAGCTCCCCGAGAGCTATGTCTATGTGCATCCGGGCAAGCTGATCACCGTTATGGCCCTGTTTGCGATCTGGACGCTGTTTGCCCAGTGGGTGGACAAGGACACTATCGCGGTGAACACGTATCGGGTGCTGTGGAATCTGGTCGTGCTCTCGGCGGGCGCCGTGGCGGCTGTGCTGTTTCTGTTCGTGCCCGTCTTCTTGATCGGCCTGCTGCTGTTTTCGGTGATCAACATCACCACGCTGACCGTCTATGTCTTCCATCGCAACGGGCTGATGGAGCCGGCGGAGCGCGTCTTCACGCCGACGCACTTCCGGCGGCTGGCTTCCGAGGGTTTCTCCCGGAAGAAGAGACTCAAGGAAGTCACGGAGCGTGTTCTGCTGAAGGGTGCAGATCGCCAGCGCGTGGCCATCCCCGCGGGTGAGGTCGAGCGCGAGCAATACCGCCTTTCGCAGGACCTGCTGTTCGACGCGCTGTGGCGTCGGTCGCGCATTGTCGAGTTGTCACCCGGGGGGCAGGTCGCCAAGGTCATCTACGAAATCGACGGTGTCAAGATTGAGCGCGAGAGCATGGAGCGGGCCGAAGCGGATGCCGTGCTGGCCTTCCTGAAGAAGATCGCCGGCCTGGATCTCGAGGAGCACCGCAAGCCGCAGTTGAACAAGATCTCGGCCTCGGTTGGCGAGCATGCGGTCTCGGTCGTGGTGCGCACGGATGGCACGAGTGCCGGGGAGAAGCTTACCCTGCGCGTGATCGGGGAAGAGACCGAGTACAAGAAGGTTGATCTGGGCTTCACCGAGAAGCAGATGGAGCTCGTCAACAGCATCATGGAATCGCCGCGCGGGCTGGTGTTGTTCACGGCCGCGACGGAGAGCGGGCTGACCACGACGATCTACAGCATGGCCCGCAGCCACGATGCTTTTCTCCAGAACATCCAGACGCTCGAGTACGTCAAAGAGCTCGAAGTCAATAACATCACGCAGCGCCTATTCACTCCGGATGATGCCGAGGAGAAGACCTTCTTCTCCGAGCTGCAGAAGATCATCCGCTCCGACCCGGACATCATCGTGTTGCCCGAACTGCGTGAACGAGCCGCGGCCGAGCTCGCCACCCAGGCGGCCAGCACGAAGCAGAAGGTCTACGTGGGCCTGGGCGCCCGTGATGTCTTCGAGGCTCTGGCCAAGTGGATGGAGATGGTCGGCGACAACAAGTTGATTGCCAAGAGCATGCTCGCGGTGATCAATCAGCGGCTGGTACGCAAGCTCTGCACGGAATGCAAACAGCCCTACAAGCCCGACCCGCAGATGCTGCGGAAGATGAACATGCCGGCTGACAAGGTGCTGCACCGCCCGCCTGAGCCCCAGTTCGACAAGCACGGCAACCAGATCATCTGCCAGAATTGCCAATCCGTCGGCTATGTTGGGCGGAGCGCCGTGTTCGACATTTTGCCATTCGACGACGGATTGCGGCAATTGATCGCCAAGGGCGGATCGATTCGCGATATCCAATCCTACGCGATCAAGAAGGGCGGCGTGGGCCTGCAGCAACAGGCTCTGCAAAAAGTACTGGACGGCACGACGAGCATACAGGAAGTTGCCCGAGTGATTCGCGGTCAGAAGCCCGGCAACTCCGCCTCCGCCAAGCGTGGCGCCAAGCCTGCCGCCAAACCGAACACCACGCCGCGCACCGGCAGCAGCGGCAAGCCCGCCCAATCTACGAGGTGAGCCATGGCTCTGAACATCGCGGTAGTGGTCCTGATTCTCGCGGTCACATTCCTCAACTCGATCTTCGGGCTGTTCAGCGGGTTGCTGAATCTGTTTTGTTGCATTGTGTCGGCCTGCGTTGCCTTCGGTTTCTCCGAGGCGCTTACGGGGTGGCTGACCGGTGATTTCGGGTTGTCCGGAGCGTATGTGAACCCGCTGGCACTAGGCGGTCTGTACATCATCACGTTGCTGGTGCTGCGTCTGGCCGCGGATACGCTCATTCGCGGCAATGTACACGTGCCGATGTATGTGGACTGGGGCGGGGGGGCCCTGTGTGGCTTCCTGGTCGCCGAGCTTTCCATCGGTATGCTGGTGCTGAGTTTCACGATGCTGCCGTTTGGCGGGCGGGCTGCAACTTATGAACGCTTCCGCCGAACCGACGAGATTGACTCCCGGACCGAGCGCGTCGTCTTCACGCGGGGCGACGTCTGGTTCAAGCCGGATAGCTTCGCGGCCGGGTTGTTCAACATCCTCAGCAATGGCAGTCTGAAGGGCCGGACGACCTTCGACAGCGTCTACCCGGACTACCCCGAGTGGGTGTCGTGGACCAGCAACACCGTGCAGTCCGAATCCTCGCCCACGCCGCAGCATGACCAGAGCAACGATGGGTACAAGAACGGCCTGCGCGTGACTGAGTGGTGGGAGGAGACCTCCTCGGTCGCAGCGCAGTACCGTAAGGAAAAGCCCACGCACCGCAATCGCAGCCCCAGCTACGGCTTGCAGGACTTCACGCCCGAATCTGGCATGAAGCTGCTCGGGTTCCGCCTGGAATTGGCCCGCGCGGCGGCCGACGCCGGCAAGAACGTGGCCCCCAACCACCGTTTTCGCCCCTCCATGATCCGCCTGGTCGGGAGCGCTGCCGGCCGGCCGAAACAGTATATCCCGCGTATCCTGGGCGGAGCCGACAGCGCGCTGGGCGGCGAGAAGCGCATCGTCGATATCGACAACAACTTCTCCATCCCGGCCGAGGGCGCCACGAGCATTGACGCCTTCTTCGAAGTCGATCGCGATTTCAGGCCCAGCTTCGTGGAATACCGCCGCTACGCCCGCGCCGCGGTCACCGCCAAAGACAGTGGCGAGGGTGCCCCTGGCGAGGAGCTGCGTCTAGAACGCAGCGGCGGATCGGGGCGGGGGCCCGAGGTCAGCGGCACGACCGGCTTCATGGGTGCCGTGCTGGAACGCAGCGGCGACAACAAGCTGCTGCCTTTTGCGATGCGCCAGGAGCTCCTGGCGCGCGGGGGCGGCACCGATGTGGCCGCCGAAGGCGCAGCCCTGGTGTCCGGACGCTGCTTCGGGCTGGCGAAGGACTTCGAGCCGAAGAACCTCAAGGACCGCTTCGTGAACTCATTCGCCGTGCCGCAGGGCTACCGGCTGTGCCAGATTCGGTTCAGCCCGCGCCAGGCGAACTCGCTGCCGGGGCAGGTGTTCAACTTCGTGGCCCGCACGGTCAACCAGTACAGGGCCGTCGATTCCGAGGGCACGGAGTACCTGCTGGTCGGCTACTACGGCCTCGTGCAACGCGGCGCGGATAACTACATCGAGCTCTTCTACACCGGCCAGGCGGAAGACCCGGCGTTCCGCGGGATGTTAGATTTCCAACACATCCAGCCCCAGGAGTTGACCAGCAGCAGCAATGCGGTCGTGGGCCTGTTCTTCCTGGTCCCGCCGGGCAAGACCATCGTGCGTATCCAGAACCAGGCCGGAGCCGGCTTCGACAACCTCGAGTTCAAGATGAAGGATCGCTAGAGCGTTGCTGATTAAAACGTAGCGGTCGGTCTCAGTGCCAGTCTGGAAATGTGGCGGCCGGGCTCTGCCGAAGGCCGTAGAACGCGGGAACAAGGCTCGTCCAAGACGACGAGCCGGGACGGGGCCCGGACGCTACACGCCTTTTGCGGCGGAATGCCATCTGCACGTCGACGAGGCCGGTGGGCGCGTGCCAGGCCAGACATGCTGGCTGTGCTGTTTTGCCAATCACCACAGTTGTCACTACCTGATCGACCGCAACTGCGGCAGTCCAGCGATCGCTTGGTCATCTTCCTGGACTACCCACAGAGCCCCTTCGAGGACAACTCCGCCGAGCGGCAGATCTGGCCGGCAGTGATCCTGCGGAAGAACAGCCAGTCGAACCGCTTCGACCGGGCGCGGCGACACAGGCCGTGCTGATGAGCGTCTACCGTACGCTGCGGCTGCGTGGCCATGACCCGCTCCAGACGATCACCGCTGCCCTCCGAACCTACCTGCGAACTGGCCACCTCCCGCCGCTACCCGGTCTGGTTACTGCAAACGGCTGAACTCTTAGGATATCGCCAAGATCGCATCCCGGTCACTCTGAATCCGTATGTATCATTGCGGAGCGTAATCCCGTCTGGATAGAATACGTGTATGGGCACTTGAATTGGGGACACGTGGGAGGACCTCTCGATGCTGTCAGCCGCCATCATCTCTGCGGTTTGCGCCGCCAGCGTGAGTCTGCCACCCAGCGACGAACGTCCGGAGCCGGGACGCTGCGGGCATGCCCGCGCCGCCGTGTTGCGGGCTCAACCGTGGGCGGAGCAGGCAGCCCGGCAGCGTCTGTCGAACACCGCGGGCGATACGGACGTGCTGCACTACGACCTCGAGCTCGAGGTCGATCCGGGCAGCGAGTGGCTCGGCGGCACGAACGTCATCACGGTGCGCAGCCAGCGGGACGGATTGGCCACATTCCAGTTCCAACTGGACGCGGTCTTCGCGATTACGGACGTGACGGTGAACGGCACTCCAGCAGTGTGGAATCGCGTGGACTCCGTGACGGTGGAGGTGACGCTCGACCAGGCCTACAACGCGGGGGCGCAGTTTGATCTGGCGATCACGTACAACGGGAGCCCGGTTTCGCGCGGCTGGGGCTCGATCGAGTTCACGGAACACGGCAACGGCCAGCCGCTGGTCGCCACGCTCAGCCAGCCCTGGTGGGCGTATACGTGGTGGCCGGTCAAGGATGACAACACGGACAAGGCTACGGCGGACCTGGCGTTCACCGTTCCGGACAACCTGGTCGTGGCCTCGAACGGCGTCCTGGTAGCGGAGGAGGACCTGGGGGCCCAGAAACGCTATCGCTGGTCAACTGCCTACCAGACGGCACCATACCTCTTCTGTTTCGGTGCGGCGAACTACCACCGCTACGTGGAAACGTATGGCGGTACCGGCGGCACGATGCCGGTCGAGTTCTACGTCTTCCCCGAGGACGACACGCCCAGCCACCGCAACGATTGGCTGGAGACGCTCACGATGATCGACGTGTTCGGGCAGAAGTACGGCGACTACCCCTTCATCGACGAGAAGTACGGGATGTACCAGTTCCCGTTCGGCGGCGGGATGGAACACCAGACCATGACCGGGCAGTACAAGTTCTGGGGTGGTTGGGACTACATCACGGCGCACGAGCTGGCCCACCAGTGGTGGGGGGACATGATCACCTGCGCCACCTGGCACGATATCTGGCTCAACGAGGGTTTCGCCGTCTATTCGGAGGCCATCTGGTACGAGAACAAGCCGGGCAGCAGCGGCAAGCCGGCCTTGTTTAAGGCGATGTCCAATCGGCGTCCCGGACGCGTGGATGACAGCGTGTACGTCTACGATATCTCGGATGCCGGCCGCGTCTTCTCGTACGACTTCACGTACCTGAAGGCCGGGTGGGTGTTGCACCAGTTACGCCACGTCATGGGCGACGCGGCCTTCTTCGAGCTGATCGAGGCCTACCGGGCGGCGTTCGCGTACGGCACGGCGACGACGGAGGACTTCATCGCGGTGGCCGAGAGTGTCTATGGCGGCGAGTTGGCGTGGTTCTTCGACGAGTGGGTGTATGGCGTTGGGGCGCCGGCGTACAAATACGCCTGGCGCCAAACCAGCGTCGATGGCGGCAGTACAGTCGAACTCCAGATCGAACAGGTGCAGAAGGAGACCTACCCGCTCTACAAGATGCCGATCGATATCGTGATGACGCGCGGCGGACAGAGCGTAACCTACGTGGTCTGGAACAGCGCCCAGAGCGAGCAATACACCATCGAGACCGCCGGCGCGGTCGATTCGCTCGCGGTTGACCCCGAGAACTGGATCCTGACCACGGCGGTGACACGCGTACCCTTCACGGCGGGACCGCCCAGGATACTCAGCGTTGCGCCGGTGCCCGGGAGCCAGGTTTCGGCCGCCAGTGGGCTGACCGTCGAGATCGTGTTTGACAAGGATGTGGTGGCCAACAGCGCGCATTTCTCGCTGCTGGGTGATAGCAGCGGTCCGCTGCCGCACGAGTTCGCCTACGATCGAAACGACCGCACGGTCACGCTGTCGTCGAGCGGGGCAGTGCCGCTCGATTCCTACACACTGACCATCTCAGACGGCATTGTGTGCCGGGACGACGGCTTGGCACTGGATGGCGAGATCGCCGACGCGGCCGATCCCGGTTCGTTGCCGAGCGGCAATGGAACCGCTGGCGGCGGTGCGGTCATTCGTTTTGGTGTGGTCGAAGCCGGCAGCTCCGAACTCGATAGCGACGGCGACGGCGTGCCGGATAGCCAGGACGGCTGCCCCAGAGACTCGAACAAGAGCGAGCCTGGCGCGTGTGGCTGCGGCGTGCGTGAGTTCGACACGGATGGCGACGGCATCCCGGATTGCATCGACATCGAAGGGCAAAGCGATCGCGACGGCGACGGCGTGCCCGATTTTTACGACGGCTGTCCCGACGATGCGGATAAGGTCGAGCCGGGGGCCTGCGGCTGCGGCGTGGCCGATGTGGATTCTGATGGTGACAGTGTGCCCGATTGCATCGAGCGCTGCCCGGGGGCCGACGACCGGATCGACCGGGACGGCGACGGTACCCCTGATTGTGCCGACCGTTGCCCAGACGACCCGTTCAAGACGATTCCGGGCATCTGCGGGTGCGGCGTGCCGGATGTGGATTCGGACGGCGACGGCATCGTCGATTGCCGAGACAACTGCCCTGACACGCCTAATTCGGACCAGGCCGACACCGACGGCGACGGTATCGGGGATGCCTGCCAAGCGACACCCGGCAAAGAAGAACCCGGCGGCGCTGCCGAAGAGGAGAACCTGGAAGACGAGACGGAGACCGAGGAGGGGAACCTGGTAGACAATGGCGTTGGGCAAAGCGGTACTGGCACCGGTACCTGTCCGGCCGCCGCCGGAACGCTGGTCTCGTTCGCGCTGGTGGGGCTGAGGCTGACCCGGCGCGGTCATCGGCGGCGGTGCCGGGACTGACTCGCGCGGAAAGACGGCCGTATGGCGATCCGGCCTGCTCGTGGTAGAATGCGTTTGACCGGGGGAGTTAGGAAGGTCGTGGCTCTCGACCATCAGGAGGTGGTTTCCCATGTTGATGAAGAAGGCTCTTGAATGGCTTTCGACCGTGGTATTGGTTGCTGCCTTGTGTGCCCCCACACCCGCCGACGAAATCGAAGTGATCTATACCGAGATTTCAGGCGATCCTTCAGCCACCGTGCCAGGCACAAAGGACGCCAGCGGTCTGCCGGTTTTTGCGGAATTCTATAGCATCGGCGAGTTGGCACTGCGTCACGACGGTGGGGAATGGGTGATCAAGGCCAGTTCGACACTGGACAGCACGCTCGACCAGATTCTCATTCTCGGCTCCAGTCTCGTCGGTGACGCGTTTGCACAAGACGGGCAGCCGTTCCAGGGCGGCGTTGCGGGTGAGCAGTACGATTTCTTCGACACGCCCGTTCCGGCCGCGTGGGATGAGTATGGCAACATCGGCTTCAGCGCCCGAGCCAAGGGTGGCGACGCGAACACGAAGGAAAAAATCGTTGTCTACGACGGCGTCACGCATACGATCGTCATTCAAATGGGCGACCCGGCCCTGGGGTTGATCGATCTGCCGCCCAATCCATCCGGCGACGAGCTTTTCGGGAACTCGATGAACTCGGTGCACCTGCTCAACAGCGGCGAGGTGGGCTTCGTCTGCACGCCCCTGACCAATTGCCACAGCTATCGCTATCCGGCCTTCTTCCACGGCAACAAGTCGTTCCGCCAGTCCGGCGTCAGCTCGATCGAGGAAGAAACGTGGGACAACTTTGACTACGATGACTGCGGCGGCACACCCGATGGCGTGCACTGGTTCGCCAAGGGCGACACTGAGAACCCCGACACGAACATCGACAACATCCTGGCTGTCGATGACCAAATCGCGCTGCAAGAGGGTTTTCCGGTGGCCGGCTCGGCGGTCATCATGGATGCGGTGTTCTTCACCCGCATGCTCTCTGACGGCACCTGGTTCTGCCGTGGCGACGATCCGTCCGACAACGACTGGGCCGTTCGCAACGACGTTCTCCTGGCCAAGACGGGCGATCCGATCTCGGACACGGAAAACTGGGGCGCCGTGTTCACGGCCTTCACCGGCAACCGCGTGGGCGACTGGCTGCTGGCCGGCAACACGGACAACCCCGATCCCGATATTGATAACGTTCTGGTCCTGAACGGCAGCGAGATTGTCGCGCGCGAAAACGACCCGATCGACCTCGACGGCGACGGCCAGTTCAACGACGACGTCTACATCAACAGCTTCCAGCCCAACGACCTGCACCTTACCGACGATCGCATGGTCTATTTCCTCGCCACGCTGCGCAATGGGGTGGGCACGAGTCTGGGCGATGCGTTCCTGCGTATGCAGCTTCCGCCCGCTTATGCCCTTGGGGATCTGAACTGCGATGGCATGGTGAACGGGTTCGATATCGACGCGTTCGTGCTGGCGCTGAACGCCACGCCGCCCGATTATCCGGAGTACTACGCCGTCTACCCGGACTGCGATCACATGCTGGCTGACATCAACCAGGACGGCCTGGTAAACGGGTTCGACATCGACGCGTTTGTTGCCCTGCTAGGTGGTTGACGGGAACGCCCCCGGCATCAAGCGCATGATCACCGGCGCCCAGCGCGTACGCGTGCTGGGCGCCGCTTTTCGCCTGGGGGAATGACAGCGTCGCTGCTTCGCTATGGCCTCACCGGTGGGAAGCGGCCAGACCGCAGCCTAGAATGTGGCCATGTTGAGCCGCTTTCGCATCGTGTTGGTGGAACCGACGGGCCCGGCGAACGTGGGCGCGGTATGCCGGGCCATGACCAATCTCGGGCTGTCGGACCTCGTGCTGGTCGCGCCCAGGTGTGACCTCAACCACGAGGACGCCGTCGGCTTCGCCACCCGCGGCAGGCCATTGCTGGAGGCGGCCCGCATAGTTGACAGCATACCGGCGGCCCTAAGTGATTGCGTGGCCAGCTTCGCCACCACATCGCGTCTGGGGCTGTATCGGCGGCAGGCGGCGGTTACGCCGATGGAGGCGGCTCACCGCGCGGTGGAAGCGGCCGCGGGCGGGGTGGTGGCGTTCGCATTTGGTCGCGAGAGCTGGGGTTTCCGCACGAACGAACTGCTGCATTTCGACCGCGTCGTTACCATTCCCGCCGACGCGGATTACCCGGTTCTCAATCTCGCGGCCGCCGTGACGATCATGTGCCATGAATTGCGGCAGGCGGCGCTGCGTGCGGCCGATGAGCCGCTGCTGCCGACGGCGTTGCCGCGGACGGTGGCGACCGATCAGAAGAAGCAGGTCATGTACGAGCATCTGTTTGACGCGCTCGACCAGCTCGGCTTCTTCTCTGCGCAGTCGCCGGAGAAGCTGCGTTTCGCGCTGCGGCATCTGTTCGGGCGGGTCGACATGTCTGTCAACGAGGCTGACATCCTGACCGGCATGGCCCAGCAGATTCGCTGGTACATCAAGCACCACCCGCAGCGCATCGATCCTCCCGGCGCTGAATGACCGGTTCGGCGTCGCCGCTTCGAGCTTCAGCCGGTGCCGGTCGCGTGGTACGATGCCCGTGGTGGAAGGTGGGGTGGCATAGGCGGAGACGACCGATGCGATACGCGGGTGGACGCGGACAGATGACTGTAATTGCGGCGGTGTTCGCCAGTCTGCTGATGACGGCCGTTGCGCCGGCTCAGGATGCGGACGTTCGCCGCGAGTTACAGCGCCTGCACGACCGGTTGAGCGACGGGACCACTGTGGTTTCGAGCGCTGAGGCGCAGGCGGCGCTCGGCCGGTTGGAGGAGTGGAATCTGCCCGCGGCCGCGGCATCGGCCGAGATGCGCGGGCTGGCGCTGCGCACCGAGGTTCTTGCGGCGTTGGCGGTGGGGCATGGTGCGCGGGCCGTGGAACGGTACGAGAAGCTGGCGGCCGCATTCCCCGACCAGCGCGCCACGTTGGAGACGGCCTACGTGCTCGCCACGGCGACCGGCAATGCGCAGCTCGGGGAGCAGACGCTCAAGCAGCTCGGCAGTTTGGTCGATGCGGGTGAGCGATCCGCATACGCGCAGAAACGCCGCCGGTTTCGCGCCGTCGGCACACGGGCGCCCGACGTCACGTTTAGCTGCGAGGATGGAACGGAGATCGCGCCGGCGCGACGCACGGGCGGCGTGCTCGTCATCGATTTCTGGAATGTGCGTCGTAGCCCGACGGCGGCGCAGGTGGCAGGACTGCGGCGTCTTTACGACGATTGCAGCAACGAGCTTGGTTTTCGACTTGTGGGTGTCAATGCCGCGGGGCAGAGCGGGCTTGACGAGGCGCGCGCAGTCGCGAGCCGAAACGGCTATCGCTGGCCGCAGCATTACGAGCAGCGTGGTGCCGGCGCCCCCATCTCGCACAAGGCTTTTCGGATCGGGACGGCGCCGGTTCAAGTGATCATTGGGCACCACGGCTACATTTGCGCCGTCAGCAATGCCGTCGAGCCGGCCTGCCACTACGCCGTACGCGTCGCGCTCGGCGAGGCTCAGGGATGTTACCCGGCGGTGCCGTTGCGGACGTTCGAGGGCACGCAGGTGGTCCCGCAGACGGAGGCTAAGAACGCGAACGGCGCGCGCGCCGAGAAGCCCGAGCCCGAGGCCAAGCCCCAGCGCCCTGAGAATCTGCGTGATGACCAGGAGGCGGAAAAGCTGCTGCGGCAAGCACGCCTCTATATCAAGACCGGCCGTCGCCGCGACGCGAAAGCTCTGCTCGAGCGGATCATCCGCGAGTTCCCCGGGACGCGCCAAGCCGAGGACGCCAAGTACCGGATCGAAGGACTGTAGATGCCGGTGGACCGGATCAAGCGTGTTCTTGTTACGGGGGCGGCGGGTTTTGTTGGCAGGCAGGTGGTGCGCGAGTTGGTCGCACGCGGCATGACAGCCGTGTGCCTGGTGCGCGACCGGCCTCGTTTCGAAACGAAGACCGCCAGCCTTGATGCCCGGCAGCTTGTGCTGCACACCGGTGACCTGTTCAGCGCGGCGTTGCCGGCGGCGGCAGACGGGGCCGACGCCTGCATCCACCTGGTCGGTATCATCATGGAACACGCTCGTCGGGGCCAGACGTTCGAACGCGTCCACGAAGAGGGCACGCGGCGAGTGATCGAAGTTCTTCAGGCGTCCGGGGTGCAGCGCCTGGTGCACATGTCCGCCCTCGGCAGCGTCGCTGACGCGCCGAGCCGCTATCACCGGACGAAGCACGCCGCCGAGCAAGCGGTGCGCGCGAGCGGACTATGCTACACCATCTTCCAACCGAGCCTGATCCACGGGCCAGACGGGGAGTTCATACGCGACCTGTTCGTGCCGGCGCTGCGCCGCGTGTTGCCGCCGTTCCTGCCGTATTTTGGCGACGGGCGAGCGTGCTTGCAGCCGGTGCTCGTGGACGAGCTGGCGCGGGTCGTCGTGGCGGCGCTGGCGGCACCGGCGGCCGCCGGCCGGACCTTCGCGCTGGGTGGCGCCGAGGCCTTGAGCTGGCGCGAGTTGTGGGAGGTCGGCCGCGCTCTGGTACCCGGTGCCAGGCGCTGGAAGCCGAAGTGTGGCCTTCCCGTCTGGCTCGCCCGGCTGCTGGGCGGGCTGGGCGATGCCCTGGACCGGCGTCTGGGTTGGCGTGCGGGAATTCCCTTCAACTTGGCGCAAGTGCAGATGAGCTGTGCGGACAACGTCTGTGCCGCGGACGAGGCGGAACAGGTCTTCGGCGTGCGGTTGCGTGGCTTTCGCGAGACGCTGGCGGAGTATGCTCCCAGGTTGCGCTAGTGTAGTCGGTCATAAGTGGATCATCGTTCCTGAACCGAGTTCTCATGGGGCTTCCGCCGCACCTACGGGGGATGAGAATCCGAGTTTACGGAGCAGCCGCGACCGTCAGGGAGCGGTTGCCGGCGGCGCCGACCGGTCCTCGACACAACCGCTCCCTGACGGTCGCGGCTCGGAAGGACGTCGTAATTGTAAGACACTACACTGCCGCCAGGAGCGCAGCCCTCCTGAAGCTGTCATGCATGTCTAGCTTCACCAGCGGCGCCAAGGGGCGTTTCTGCACCGTGGCGTTCTGCCCGTCGGCGCTGTGCAAGTAAGGCTGGAGTCTGTGGCGCGTCGTGCGGTGCGTCAAGCACGAGCGACGGAAGTCATATCGTTCGGATGACCTGGCACGGCTCCAACGGGACGGCGTGAGATCGTATAGTATTCGCAAATGGGGAACGTGTACGGCGCGGCTGGTGGGGACCGCGATACTGGTGCCTGATGAGTACTATAGACGTTGTCTACGACCTGACTTGTCCCGCCGATGGGGCCGAAGCGCTGGCCCGCAGTATCGCGTTCGAGCAAACCGTCGAGGTGCCCGAGGAAGTTGCGCGCGCCGCGGGCGTTGGTGCGGACATGGTCGGCGAAGTCGCAGCGCTGGAGCCCCGCGCGAGCGCGCCCCCGTTCTTCCGCTGCACGATTCGGTACGGCGTCGAGTTGAGTGCGTTTCAACTGCCGCAGTTGCTGAATCTCATCTACGGCAACGTTTCGATTCAGGCTGGGATTCGCATCGTCGAGGTGCGCTTGCCGGACGAGCTGCTGGCACGGTTTGACGGACCGAACCTGGGAGGCGCGGGGCTGCGGGCACTACTCGGGGTATACGATCGGCCGTTGCTGGCGACGGCCCTGAAGCCGCGCGGAGCAGCGCTCGAGCATCTTGCGGCCATCGCCCGCGATTTCGCCCTCGGCGGCGGAGACATCATCAAAGACGATCACAACCTCGTCGATGTGTCATTCGACGCCTTCCGCGCACGTGTGACACGTTGTGCCGCGGCGGTGACAGAGGCCAACCAGCAGACCGGCCGCAATACGCTGTACTTCCCGAACCTGCTGCCGTCGTGGGAAGAGCTCGAACGGCAGGTTGATCTCATCCTGAATCTGGGCCTGCATGGCGTGTTGGTGTGCCCGTTTGTGATCGGGCTTGACGCGCAGCGGCGGCTGGCCCAAAGGTACCCACTGGTGGTGATGGCCCATCCGGCTCTGGCCGGTACATTTTTCCACGACTCCACCCACGGGATCGCCCCTGACGTCGCCTTGGGCACGCTGCTGCGGCTCGCCGGGGCCGACCTGACCGTATTTCCCAACGCGGGTGGGCGTTTCCCGTTTACGCTCGCGCAGTGCGTAGCCATCGGAGAGCGGATGCGCGAGCCCCTCGGCGACCTGAAGCCGGGTCTGCCGGTTCCCGCGGGGGGAATGCAGTACGAGTCCCTGCCGCGTATGGCGGAGACCTACGGAGCCGAGGCGGTGTTCCTGATCGGCGGGGCGCTGCTGGCACACTCGCCCAGTGTCCGCGACAGCACGGCCGAGTATCTCAAACACATGTCGACCAGGTTTTCGCCGCGGTTGGCCGAACCGCAGCGCGAGCTCGTGGCGGGTGGCGGGTGGCGCGCGGGCGCGGCAAGCACGGCGACTGACACAGATGGCCGCAGCCCGCTGCGTTTCCGAGCGGATTTCACCTGGGAAGGTCGGCCGGCGAGCGTGTACAAGACCTCGCAGAAGCTGGCGTTTCGCGACGTGGTCCGGCATGAGTTGCTGGGGCAGTTCGGCGAGCGAGGCGCGTTTGACCTGCGCTACTTCGAGGTCGCCCCAGGCGGATTCACCAGCCGCGAGAAGCACGAGCACATCCACGCCATCATCTGCGCGCGTGGCAGCGGTGTCTTGCAGCTTGATGAGCAGTGCATTCCGCTGCGTCCGTTTGACGTGGCGCACATCCCGCCGCTGGCCGTGCATCAACTTCGTAACGAGACGGACGAGCCGTTCGGTTTCTTCTGCATCGTGGATCGCCAGCGAGATCGCCCCCGCGCGCCGTGAACAGGCCGGCTATGAGGCGGCGGTGTCGGCCTCGACAATGCGGACGACCTGATCCAGGTTCGGGGGAATCTCGTGCGGCTGACCCACGGCCCGCAGCGCGCCGTCGATATCCTTGAGGCCGTTGCCGGTGATCAGGGCGACGACCGACGAGCGTTTGTTAAGGAGGCCCTGCGCGCGCGCGACGGCAATCCCGGCCACCGCCGTCGCGGCCGCCGGCTCCGCGAAGATGCCGGTCAGCCGGCCGGTGAGCAGCACGGCGCGCATGATCTGCTCGTCCGTGGTGGTGACGTACGCGCCGCCACTGTTGCGCACCGCGTTCACGGCTTTGCGCCAGTTGCGGGGCACGGGGACGTTGATGCTGTCGGCGTAGGTGTCACCCGCGCCGTTCCGGTCGAGCCGCCCTGTCTCGAAAGCCTCGGCGATGGGGGCGACGCCCGCCGCCTGCACACCCAATAGGCGGGCGTCCCACTTCACGACCCCCACGGCCTTCATCTGGGCCAGTCCCTTTTGGACGCCGGCGATCGAGCAGCCGTCCCCCACGCTGCACACGACCCAGTCAGGCGGGTCGTCAGCACACTGCTCGGCGAGTTCGAGACCACCCGTCTTCTTGCCTTCCATGAGGTACGGGTTGATCGCGGCACTGCGGTTGTACCAGCCGAAGTGTTCGCAGGCCTGCGTGCACAGGTCGTAAGCCTGAGCGTACGTGCCCTGGATCTTGAACACGCGGGCGCCATAGGCCAGCAATTGGGCGAGCTTGCCCGCGGGGACAATCTGTGACACGAAGATGTTGGCCTGGAGGCCGGCCGCGGCCGCACAATGGGCCAGGCTGCTGGCGGCGTTGCCGGTCGAGGCGCAGGCGATCGATTTGACGCCTTCGCGCAGCGCCCGCGCCACGCCGACCGAGCTGGCGCGGTCCTTGAACGAGCCGGAAGCGCTGCGGCCGTCGTCCTTCAGGCGCAAGCGACCGATGCCCAGGGCCTCGGCCAACCGCGGGGCCTCGAGCAAGGGCGTCCAGCCGATCGTGGCCACGGCTTGGCAGCACTCCGCTTCGACCGGTAGTAGTTCGAGGTAGCGCCAGTGTGAAGGCGGTCGCCGGGCGAGCGCCGTGCGGGTTAGCGTGCGGGCCGCACGCTCCAGGTCGAACTGAACGTCCAGAATGCCCTCGTCCATCCCGCAGCGCGGGCAGGTCATGGCCGCCCCCTCGGCGTATTCCGCGCCACACTGCACACATGTCAGTTGGGTCACCAGAGACACAGCAGGGTCCTTCAGAGTTTGGCCAGGCGACACGATAGCTCGCCTTCGGGCGCTTGCCAACCAGGCCGCGGGAGCGGTGTAGCAGGTCGCAGCGCAAAAATGTGAGTGGTTTTGAGTCAATCTGCCGCAGATGTTATTTGACCCGGCGGCTTGCCCGGGAATATAGTCAAATGCGGAAGGCTACCCTAATCTCTCTCAGGTTAGCGCCTGTTGGGGTCGGGAGGGTATGCCCCGCATGTCTGAGTCGGTCGGCTAACAGCCGGGAGTCCTGAGAGCCGCAGCACCGACGATAATCCGCCGCTCGGTGTACGCCCGCGTTGCGGGTGCGCTGCTTCAGGGTCGTGGTGATCGGGAGCACCCTTGCATAGCGAGCGGTGCCGCGTTCCAGCAGAGCCTGAGAGGGAGAATAGCGGTGTCGGGAGCCAGTCCCGCTCACGCCATGGGCGCCCAGCGACCGTGGCTGGTTTGGTTGGCGAACCTGCCGAGACGTGTGAAACTCGGCCGGCGGGCACGCCTCTTCCTGGGGGCAACTCGGCGGAGACGCGGGTGGTTTCTCGAAAACCTGACCGCACGAAAGACGGCGAACCTGGTCTGCGCGGCGACCGCGTGCGCGCTCAAACGCGAGACCATGAGCGCCTGGCCGCTCATCCTCAAAATCGATATCTCACCGCTGTGTAATCTGCGCTGCACGATCTGCGTGCACGCGGAACCGCATGGTAACCCCGCCCTGGAGCGGCAGGTCTTCCGCAATCGCCAGCGCATGACCGTCGAGCAGTACCGGCGCATCATCGACGAGGTCAAAGAACACACGCTGGCGGTCTCGCTCTACTACCTCGGCGACCCGTTGGCGCACCCGGACCTGGACGAGATGTGTAGCATCGCCCGCGACGCGGGCTTGAACGTGCACGTGAACACCAACTTCAGCTTCGCACTCAGCGACGAACGTATTCGGCGGATTGTGACCAGCGGGCTGACGCACCTGACCGTGTGTGTGGACGGGCTCAGTCAGGAGAAGTACGAGCGGACGCGCGTCGGGGGCCGTATCAACCAGGTGCTCTCAAACCTCCGCCGCGTATGCGCGGTGCGCCAGGAACTGCGGCGAACGTACCCCCGCGTCGAAGTGCAGTACGTCAAGTATCAGCACAACATCGATGAGTTACCCGAGGCGCAACGACGTTTCCGGGAACTGGGCGTCGACCAGGTTACCGATTTCTGGGGCGCGCTGAACAACTACACCGACCGGGACCCGGCCAACTACACGGTCTTCGGGCCGATGAAGAGCAAGCCCATTGCGCAGTGTTTCTGGCCCCACTTCGCCATGCTGATCAAGTACAACGGGGATGTGCTGCCCTGCTGCAATCATCGGCTGGGAGAGCAGTACGCGTGCAACGGCGACACCCGGGCACTCGGGAACGTCTTTGAAACAAGCGTCCGCGAGGTCTGGAACTCAGAGGCCTATCGCGCGGTCCGGCGGTTTATTGCTGATCCGGAGTCCGTGCGCAGCGATCGCACACTCCGCAGCAACTTCTGCTACGGTTGCAGGCAGATCTTCGAAACCGACGAATTGCGGCAGACGTATGTGGGCGCGAAGAAGCACACGTACGAGGCCATGTACACGCTGAACCAGGAGGGGCGCCCCGTTCGAAATCCCTGGACGCTCCCGGAGGGCGCAATCGCCGCTTCTTGCGCTCGCCGGACGGAAGATGCGGGGGTCACGCACAGCGCGGCTGGCGGCGTTCTGCAAGGGGTCCGGGCGGTCTAGCCCGGCCCCACGCTATAGTGGGAACGTGGTGCGGGCTAACAGCCTGGGTGCGGCCGCGGGCGGGCAGTGACGCCCGTGGCAACTTTGCCTGAGGGGGGAACTTCATAGACCGCAAGTCACGCTCAAACGCAGCCGCCCGGGGTGGCTCTTGCCACGCCCTGGGCGGCCGGCGAGGTCAACTTGGCACGTCCTGGGTTGACAGGCCCGCCGACCGCGCCCATACATGATGGTTGCGCCCCTGGCGACGCCGCCGCGGCGCCTACCAAAGAGGAGCATGATCGGTGAAGATCATCCAGGAAATCAACGAGGCGGTTCTCGCGCAGACCATTCAGCGCTGCCGCGAGCGGAACATCATCATCCCCACCTTCGCCCAGCAGAGCGACCCCACGACGGTGCCGGCGAAGATCAAACAACGTCTTAGGCAGGTGGGGCTCTGGGACGTCGACCCGGCGAACCTGTTCCGCATCACCTGGAAGAACGAACCGGTCGCCGAGGGCGGCGGATTCAACGACGGCAACTGGATCGAGTTTCCACCGGCCCTGACCGGCGTGCCCGCCCGCATCGTTGGCCTGGTCGGCAAGTACTTCCCCACCGGGTCGCACAAGGTCGGGGCGGGCTTCGGTTGCCTGGTGCCGCGGCTGGTGTCCGGGCAGTTCGACCCGACCACGCAGAAGGCGGTCTGGCCCAGCACCGGCAACTACTGCCGCGGCGGCGCCTACGACTGCGCCCTGCTGGGCTGCACACCCGTGGCGATCCTGCCGGAGGAGATGTCACGCGAGCGTTTCGAGTGGCTGGAGTCGATCGGGGCGGAGGTGATCGCGACGCCGGGCTGCGAGTCCAACGTCAAGGAGATCTACGACAAGTGTTGGGAGATCCGCCGCACGCGGTCTGATTGCGTGATCTTCAACCAGTTTGAAGAATTCGGCAACGCGATCTGGCACTATCACCTGACGGGCGGCATCGTCGAGGAGATATTCCGGGCTCTACAGCGAGATCAGAACCCGGAGCGTAAGCGACGGGCCACTGATCCGAGCCCGAAGCGCAAGCGAGGGATTAGCTCAAGTTCTTCCGAGCACGCACCGAGTACAGGTGGTGGCTTGTCCACCAGCGCCCTTCGGTTAGCAGCCTACATCTCCGCCACCGGCAGTGCCGGCACGATCGCCGCCGGCGACTACCTGCGTACGCGTTTCCCGCTGCTCAAAGTCATCGCCACCGAGGCCCTGCAATGCCCCACCCTGCTGCGTTGCGGCTTCGGCGGCCACCGCATCGAGGGTATCGGCGACAAGCACGTCCCCTGGGTCCACAACGTGCGCAACACCGACATGGTCGCCGCCATCGACGACGAGCAGTGCATGTGCCTGCTGCGGCTGTTCAATGAAGACGCCGGCACGACGTTCCTCGAAAAGCGCGGCGTCGCACGCGACCTGGTGGCCCAACTGCCACTACTTGGCATCTCCAGCATCTGTAACCTCGTCGCGGCGATCAAGGCGGCGAAGTACTACGAGTTTGGTCCGCGCGATGTGCTCATTACGCCTTTGACCGACTCGATGGAACTGTACGGCTCGCGTATCGCCGAGCAGCGCGACGCGCACGGCCCATACCGCGAGCCCAACGCCGCGGCGCACTACGCCCGCTACCTGGAAGCCATCACCACCGACCACCTGCGCGAGCTGAGCTTCCCCGACCGCAAGACGCTGCACAACTTCAAGTACTTCACCTGGGTCGAACAGCAACAACGCACGGTCGGAGAGCTGAACCAGATGTGGAATCCCGACTTCTGGACCGAGACGTTCGCGCAGGTTGAGGAGTGGGATCGGTTGATTGGGGAGTTCAATAAGCGGGTCGGATTGCTGTAGGATGCTCTCGGCTGGCGGTTCCGGTTGTCGTGCACGGGCAGACCGGCGCGCGGGGAAATCGTAGCGGACTGCGCTGGGTTGCAGAACATGCCGACGCGAACAGCCGTCGGCATGGCACGCGGCAGCTCCGCGGGCGAACAGACTAACATCGAATCTGGTACCATAAATGGGGGCAGGTCAGCAGTCGTAGCACATATTCAGCCGGTGGCTGGCCTGGGCAATCTGCTAAAGAGCTGCCTGCTGAGAGACGGCGTGATGGTTCGAGCTTGGACATTGCTTCTGTTGCTGCTGTCGCCGGGTTGCATATTCTCGGAGCGGTCGTACCCCTATGACCCCCGCATGCGAGTGGAGATCGACCCGCCCGCCGGTGCGGCGCGGAAGCCCCTAGCGGCGCGGCAATGGCTTTCCCACGCCGGCCCGGAGTTGGCCCGCCTGCTGCCGGCGCACCCCAAGGCCGCCCTGTTGACCGATCAGTTGGTGACGCCCGAGGGCCGCCCCGCGGACGTTGTGGCGCACTTCGGGATCAAGACCGAACAGTTGGAGTCCATTTTCTTTAACTTCCTCGGCCTGGCGTACTCGGCGCAGGCGATCATGCCCCGAAGCCCCTCCAAGCCCGGTCCGCTATGGGAGGGCTTCGAGGGCATATGGATGCCCATCCGCGAGGATCTGCAACTGTCTGGAAGGCTGGCTTGGGCCCGCGACGCTCACGGAAACGTGACCGACGCGGATTGCATCGTTATCATCCCGGGCATCCGCGGCGACAACAACATCCTGCGTGTCTGCGACTTGGCCCAAGCCCTTCGCCGCAGCGGAGTTCATGTGCTGTCGCTGGAGATCCGCGGCGCGGGCCTAACCGACCGGCGATTCCCACAATACGAGTTTACGTGGGGCATCTTCGAGACGGACGACTTGTTGGTGGTGGCCGACGACTGGCTCCAGGCCCGGCCTCACGTTCAGCGAACCGGCTTGGTGGGCTATTCCTGGGGTGCCAACCTGGCCATCTTGGCTGCCTGGGCGGAGGGGCGCACGGACGACGATGGTGTGCCGCCCCGGCTGCGGAGGTTCCTCACTCCTGCTCCGCGGGGGCCGAGGCGTTTTCAGGCCGGCGTGATCGCGTTCTCGCCGATCCTGCGGTTCGAGGATCTCATAGACAAGCTGGAGGTCGAGCACCAAGCGTGGTTGCACCCAGTGCTGGCCGGGCTGCAGGTCACCGTCCGAGACCGGATGATCGAGAAGCACTACCCAAACCCCTGCGGCAGCGTGCGGGAGCTGATCAAACACCTTGGCATCGGCTACGACGGGGAGGTCGCGGACGGGTTGGAGTACGTGCGCCTGCTGCCCTACAAGGACTTGCCTGCACACGATCGGCTTAACCCGAAGTTCCGCTGGTAGGCGAAGCGTAAGTTTCTGCGACTGCGACAGTTGTGGTGCTGGGGTGTTTCCGCGAACTGACTACAGGCCCAGGAGTTCGAAGACGCGGGCCTGCAGTTTGGTGGGTTGGGTATCTTGTGTGA
>JAHJAR010000034.1 GCA_018814045.1 Planctomycetota bacterium
CGAGGTCAACCGCCTCAAGAATCGGGGCGTCAAGATCATGTGCAACGTGATCATCGGCCGCACGTTCACGATTGACGAGCTGATGACCCACGAGGGCTTCGACGCCGTCTTCATCGCCAACGGTGCCGGCCTGCCCGTGTTCATGAACATCCCCGGCGAGAACCTGAAGGGCGTCTTTTCCGCCAACGAGTACCTGACCCGCAGTAACCTCATGCGCGCCGCGCGCTTCCCCGAATACGACACACCCATCATCCGCGGCGGCAATCCGGTCGTGGTGGGCGGCGGCAACACCGCCATGGACGCCATCCGCACTGCCAAACGCCTCGGCGGCAAGCAGGCCACCCTCGTCTATCGCCGTAGCCGCAACGAGATGCCCGCCCGGGACGAGGAGATAAAACACGCCGAGGAAGAGGGCATCATCTTCAAGTTCCTCCGCAGCCCTGTCCGCATCCTCGGCACCGAAGACGGCTGGGCCCGTGCGCTCGAGTGCGTACGCATGGAACTCGGCGAACCGGACGACTCCGGCCGCCGACGTCCGGTGCCGATCGTGGGCTCCAACTTCATCATCGAGTGTGACCCTCTGATCGTCGCCATCGGCAACAGCGCCAACCCGCTGCTGACCGCCACCACGCCGAACCTGGTGGTCAACAAGTGGGGCTACATTGAAGTCGACGAAAACGGCGCCACCAGCAAGCCCGGCGTCTACGCCGGCGGCGACATCGTCCGCGGCTCGGCGACGGTCATCCTGGCCATGGGCGACGGCAAACACGCCGCCGCCTCGATCAACGACTACCTGAGAGCGAAAGCAGCCAGGTAGCGATGCGATCGGCAGTGCTGCGGAGGCTGGCGGCCGGCGTAAGGCCTACAAGTGTGCTCTTTCTCGTACCGGTGTGCCTTGTATGGTACCGTCGTGGCGTGGCGTTCAGGCACGTTCTCCCGGCGGCGGCGAGCAGCGTCGCCTTGGGCATCCTCTTCTTCGGCCGCGCCCTGTCCGCAGGAGACTGTGACGTGCTCCGCGCGGGAGGATTCGACATCAACATGTTCTCCGTTGGCGCGCCCTCCGTGTGCATCAGAGAATACGGGTACGATCCCTGCGCCCGCGGAATACTGGAGCTTAACGTGCTTGAAAAGAACGCCTTCTACAGGCATGCCGGAAAGACACGCGGCGATCGGTCGGCTGTGATGGATTGGCAAGGGGCTCTACTGACGTTGTGCGCGATCGGTTTGGCGCCCGGGCCTGTGGCGCAGGCGTCGGCGGACGAGATTGTCCGGACGCTCGAGATTCGCGGCTGTCAGGTGACGTGCGCCGCGGGCGACGAGCTGCAACGGACGATCTGGGCCAGCGCAGACGACGTCACGCCGGCGTACTGGGGGCGCGCCGCGGGTGACGCCATCTCATGGACTGTCGAGTTGCCGCAATCGTACAGCGACCTCAAGCTCGGCGTGCGTTACTCCTATGCGGCGGAGCACTACCGGCGCGTGAGCGGAACCGAGGCCCAGGAGCGATGCCTGCTGCTCAACGTGGATGACGGGCCACCGCAGAGAATCGCCGTGCCCGATACCGGCTGGTGGGACCTGTTCGAACTGACGTCGGTCCCCCTGCCACATCTGGCGCGCGGCCCGCACAGCTTCGTGCTCACCAGCCCCGCCCAGCACACCACGACCAACCTGGACTGCTTTCTGATCTACCGCGGGCCGGTTGCGCGGCTTCCCGCCCCCCTGCGACGCACACAAGTGGCCGAGTCCGCGTCGAAGCGTTTCGTGCTGCGCGCGACGCCGAACGCACAGCTCCAGATGACGCCGGAGGAGATCTTCCAGGCTTTCGACAAGATCTTCGCGCACTACCGCGATTACATCGGCTGGGAGCCGCCCACGCCGGTGGTAATCCACCTGATCGAGGCCGGCAAGTGGGACAACCCGGGTGCCACTGCCTACCAGAACAACTGGGGCGTGTTCTTTCGGGCGGAGGTCATGCAGCGTGAGCAGGGCAACTGGTGCCACGAAATGACGCACATGTTCTACGTCGGGCACTTTCCGGGCTGGTTCGACGAGTCGTCCGTCCATACCCTGACGACATTCAACTGGGTACCCACACTGTTTCCGACCCACAAGAGGCCCGAGGACAACCCGCACTATCGCCGCTGCGTCGCCGAAGCCCGCGCCGTGCTGAAGGACCGCAATCTGCGCTGCGACCGCGTTGAGCCGATCCAGTACGCCATTCGCCTGAAGTACGGCCCGGACGTGTTCCGGCGCTTCTTTCACCTGTGCGCCGCGGCGGGCGCCAAGGGTGAGTTGGACTTTACACCGGGCCGGCATCTGACG
>JAHJAR010000273.1 GCA_018814045.1 Planctomycetota bacterium
AGCCGCTGCCAACGTTCTGCAGAACGCGGTGGTACGCTACGGTGGCCTGCGGTACACCCGGCGGGACGGCTACTCCCTTTACTACTATGAACCGTACCTGGTCTGGGCCACCGGGGAAACGGATCTCACTATCCAAGACACCTTAGTGGAGTACGCGTACGGTGACGCCGTCTACATGGATAGCGGGAACGTCTATATTGAGTGTTGTACGTGTAACGAGTATGGCAATGCGGCTGTGCACATCACCGGAACTGCGATCGCGACGGTCCGCCGGAACAACTTCGAGGACACGCAGGACGATTACGGCGTCAAGAACGACCGGACCGTCTGGGTCGATGCACGGCTGTCCTGGTGGGGCGACATGAGCGGGCCCGGACCTGTCGGTCCCGGAACGGGGGCGAAGGTCAGCGGCTACGTGCTATACAACCCCTGGACGAGCGCGCCGGTCGATTGCGACGGGGGCGGCCCCAGCGGCCCTGGGACGCTTTCTGGCGTCGTGTATGACGCCGTAACCGGCGGTGCCGTGGTCGGGGCCACCGTGACGATCCCCGGCCAGGACCCCACGCAGACGGGGTCACAGGGCGAGTACTCGTTCGCCGACCTGCCGATCGGCAATAAGACCATCCAGGTCGTCAACAGCGGCTACTACGACGCGTCGAAGACGGTCTACGTGTCCGGCGAGTCGGGCACGATATCCAACTTCGTGCTGATACCCGAGGCGGGCGGAACGGATCCGGCCGTGGCCGAGGTCCGCGGTGCGTTCTTCGGGCCGGACCAGCGGACGTACTACCTCGACGGCATCTTCCTGGACGAGACGATCACCGCGACGATCGACTGGAAGGGCTACACGCCGGACTACGTGCGCTGGATCACGCCGTACGCGACGTACGACGACGATTGCACCGGGAGCACGGTAACGCATGAGTTCAATATGGGGGCGGAGTTCGGTGAAAGCGGAACGCTGACGGTGCTGGCGGTCGCGGCCGACGGCACGAACTCGGCGCCGTACGAAGCGAACTTCAAGGTCATCCCGGTGCCGCCGGGGATTCTGATGGACCTGCTGTACCCGGTGCCGCTGGGCAGCACGCTCAAGTACACGACGCCGCAGATCAACGTGGACCCGACCGGGTTCGACGAGGGCGTGGAGCAGGGCCTCATTCCGGACGATATGCCGCTGTTCGGGCGCGAGGCGTTCGAGTTCGCCAGCAACTTCGACTTCTCAGCCGAAGTCACCGGCGATGGCCAGGCGAGCGGGATCACCATCAGCCCGCAACTGCCGAGCGAAGAGAAGAAGACGAAGCTGGCCGGGTTTGAGTTCGGGCCGCAGATCAGCGGTCAGGCAACCTGGACGTTCTACGAGAATCCGGACCGCTGGGTCCCGGGCGGGCATATTGACATCGGGGCGACCGTCGGGGCGGACATACCGCCGGTGCCGATCGTGTTCTTCTTCGGGCCGATTCCGTGCTACTTCCGCGGGCACATCGATGTCGGCGTCTCGGTTGGGCTCGACATCCAGAGCTGGGCGGAGCCGGGCGAGGCGATCTTCGACGGCACGCTGAATCTGTCGCCGTTCCCGTATGCCGAGGCGATGCTGGGGGCCGGGGCGGCGGACGTGCTGGCCGTCGAAGGGTATCTCGGCGGCGGTGCATCGATGACGCTGAACTACCCGTACGTTCCGCCAGAGCCGGTGCTTGAGGCGCTTCAAATTTACCTGGCCGGCGGCGTGCGGGTGGTCGTCTTCATCTTCAGTTGGGACTGGCCGTTGCTGGAGTATACGTGGGATGTGTATGGCGGCAAGTTTCGGCCGATGGACCCCGGACCTGGGATGCTGCGGCTGATGCCGCGCGACTACCTGAAGCGCGGGGGCGGCTACGCCGTGTGGGTTGCAAATGATCGCGATCTCAAGCGGTGGCGGGACGCCGTCACCGTCGAAGAGCCGCTCCAGCTCAACGTGTTCGGCCAGGCGACGCCGCACCTAGCGGCGGTCGGGAACGACCTGCTACTTGGGTGGGTCTATGACGACCCGACGCGCACGCCCGTGAACCGCACGGAGGTGGTGTTCTCCGGGTACGACGCTGACGCGGAGGAGTGGAGCGAGTACGCCCCCGTCGTCGACGACGGCACGGCCGATTTCCACCCGCAGATCGCGACGTGGGCCAGTGGCGACGCACTGCTGGCATGGGAGAACGTCAGCGAAGTGCTGGTCGAGCCGGGCGAGCCGAACGACCCGTGCCTGACCTCCTGTGAAACCGAATGCCAGGACCCGAACTCGCCGGAATGCCAGCAATGCCTGGCCTCGTGCAA
>JAHJAR010000274.1 GCA_018814045.1 Planctomycetota bacterium
CATCAGCACGTGGGTCTCGGCCTGCGCCTCGATCGACAGCGGCAGGTGCACGGCCATCTGGTCGCCGTCGAAGTCGGCGTTGAAGCCCTTGCACACCAGCGGGTGGATCTTGATCGCGTTGCCTTCGACGAGCACCGGCTCAAAGGCCTGGATACCCATGCGGTGCAGCGTCGGGGCGCGGTTCAGCATCACGGGATGCTGGTAAATCACCTCTTCGAGAATGTCCCAGATCTGCTGGTCGCGCCGCTCGAGCATCTTCTTGGCGCTCTTGATCGTGTCCACTAGGCCCCGCTCGCGCAAGCGGCGGATGATGAAGGGCTGGTAGAGCTCGAGCGCGATCTTCTTCGGCAGGCCGCACTGGTGCAGCTTCAACTCCGGCCCGACCACAACCACGCTACGGGCCGAGTAGTCCACGCGCTTGCCCAGCAGGTTCTCGCGGAAACGCCCCTGCTTACCCTTGATCATGTCGGTCAGCGATTTCAGGGGGCGATTACTGGAACCCAGCACCGGCCGCCGGCAGCGCCCGTTGTCGAACAGGGCATCCACCGCCTGCTGCAACATGCGCTTCTCGTTGCGAATGATCACTTCCGGCGCATTCAAGTCGATCAGCTTCTTCAGCCGGTTGTTGCGGTTGATGATCCGCCGATACAGGTCGTTCAGATCGCTGCTGGCGAAGTTGCCGCTGTCCAGCAGCACCAGCGGGCGCAGATCGGGCGGGATAACCGGAATCACTTCCAGCACCATCCACTGCGGGTCGTTGCTGCCCTGCCGGATGGCCTCGACCAGCTTCAGTCGCTTCGACAGGTCCTTGATCTTCTGCTTGCTGTTGGTCTTCTTGAGACCGTCGTACAGCTCCGCCGACAACTCGTCCAAATTCAGTTGCGACAGCAGCTCGCGCACCGCCTCGGCCCCCATCATCGCCCGGAAGCCGGTGTCGCCGTACTCCTCCCACGCCCGGCGATATTCCTCTTCCGTCAGTAGTTGCTTCGGCTCGAGCTTTGAAGCACCCGGGGCGACGACCACGTAGTCCTGGAAATAGATCAGCTTCTCCAGGTCGGCCGTCTTCATGTCCAACAGCGTCCCCAGGCGGCTGGGCATCGCTTTGAAGAACCAGATATGCACTACCGGAGCAGCCAGGTTGATGTGCCCCATGCGCTTGCGCCGCACGCGGCTGTGTGTCACCTTCACGCCGCAGCGGTCACAGATCATACCCTTGTGCTTCGTGCCCTTGAACTTGCCGCAGAAGCACTCCCAGTCGCGCTCGGGGCCAAAGATGCGTTCGCAGAACAGCCCGTCCTTCTCCGCTCGATACGTGCGGTAGTTGATCGTCTCCGGCTTCTTCACCTCCCCAAACGACCAGGCTCGAATGTCGTTCGGCGAAGCCAGTGAGATGCGTACCGCCGTAAAGTCGTTGATGCGATCATAAACGGTGTCGGCCATCGGCTGCTTACCCTCTTATCCAAGTACCTGCCCGATCTCAGACCGGACGCTGCGCGCTCAATAAACCGGATCAGCCCGCGGCTAGGTCTTCGGTGATCCGTCTTCCTGGGCGACGGCTGACCAGTCAGCGGCCCGCATCGTCATGCCCACCAGTCCCCCCTGGCGTTTGAAGCCCAGTTCCTCCAGAAAATCCACTTCGGTGCCCCAGGCCACCACGTCAACCCGCTCGGCCCCGTCGCCGTAGACTGTGGCCAGCACGCGGCGGGCCATTTCCGCCGCGATGCCCGCGGTGTCATGCTCGATGCGCCCGTCGGTGCGTGTCACCGCGGCGGGTCCCTGATATTGCGGATCGAGCTTGCACTCGGTCAAATAGCCGCGCACGCCATCGCATACGCCCCGCGCCAGCCCGACCAGGGTCCCACCGACACGCGCGGTCACGAACACGGCGCAGTTTGCCATCATCCTCTCGATCTGGTCGGGGCGCGCAGCAATGCGGTGGTTCACACGCTGGTAGAACTCCGTCAGTTCTTCCGCGTTGGTGTCTGCACCTGTTCCGTACGTAACATCCGGCATCGGCGCAACCTCGCCGCGCTGTGAAACGGCCCTAGATCAGTTTCCGCTTCTCGGGCTGGATGTTAAGCCCCAATCCGCGTATCTCATTGCACAACACGTCGAACGACACCGGCGTGCCCGCGTCGAGCGTGTGCGTGCCTTTCACCATGCTCTCGTAGATCTTGGTGCGCCCCTCGACGTCGTCACTCTTGACCGTCAGCAACTCCTGCAACACGTAGGCCGCGCCGTACGCTTCGAGACCCCACACTTCCATCTCGCCGAAGCGTTGGCCACCCGTGCGCGCTTTACCCCCCAGGGGCTGTTGCGTGATCAGGCTGTAGGGCCCGGTCGAGCGCGCGTGGATCTTGTCATCCACGAGGTGGTGCAGCTTCAACATGTAAATGTAGCCCACCGTCACCGGCTGATCGAAGGGCTCGCCCGTGCGCCCGTCGTAAAGCGTGACCTTGCCGCTGGGCGGCATCTCCACGAGCAACTCGCCCGTTTGGCCGGCGCTCTGAACCGCGTCCGGTTGCTCACGCCGCCGGCGAATGTGCTCGTTCGCCTCCCCGACACAGGCCTTGATCTGCGCCTCGTCGGCACCATCGAAAACCGGCGTGACCACCTGAAAGCCCAAGACCGCCGCCGCCCAGCCCAGGTGTGTCTCCAGGATCTGGCCAACGTTCATGCGACTAGGGACGCCCAGCGGGTTCAGGCAGATATCGACTGGCGTGCCGTCCTCCAAAAAGGGCATGTCCTCTTCGGGCATGATACGGGCAATGACGCCCTTGTTGCCGTGCCGCCCCGCCATCTTGTCACCGACCGCGAGCGTACGCTTGGTGGCGACATAGACTTTGACCATCTCCAGCACACCCGTGGGCAGTTCGTCACCGCGCTTCATGTGTCCCAGCTTCCGCTCGCACTCCTCGCGGATGTCGGCGATGCGCGGCACATATTGCGCGTGGATTTCAGCCGCCTCGGGCCGTTTGGCGGTGGGCTTGACCCACTTGACATCGAAGCTCTCGATCTGCTCCATGATGACTTCGGGGTTTTCGCTCTTGCCGACCTTCTGGCGCGTGTTGGGGTCGATGATCATCTGCCCGCAGGCTTGCTCGATCACATCACACATCCGCCGGAAAAGCGCGATCTGCTTCTCGTCGCACTCGGTCTTGTACGACTCCTGCTTGCGCTTGAGCTCCTGCTTCTGCTCGTCCGTCAGGTGCGTGTGGCGACTGAAGTGCCGGGTGCCGATGACGATGCCTTCCTGCCCGGCCGGCAACTCCAGCGAATCGTTCTTCACATCCTCGCCGGCCCGTCCGAAGATCGCGTGCAGCAGCTTCTCTTCGGGGCTCAACTCGCTCTTGCTCTTGGGCGAGACCTTGCCCACCAGAATGTCGCCCGGGCCGACCCGCGTGCCCAGCCGCACAATCCCGCGTTCATCCAGGTTGCACAGGGCGCGCTCGGAGACGTTGGGAATATCGCGCGTGAACTCTTCGCGCCCCAGCTTGGTCTCGCGAATCTCGATGTCGTGCGACTCGATGTGGATGCTGGTGAACGCGTCCGTCTTCACCAGCCGCTCCGAGATCAGAATAGCATCCTCGAAGTTGTAGCCGTCAAACGTCATGAAGCCGACCAGCACGTTGCGCCCCAGCGCCAACTCGCCCAGGTGCGTCCCCGCCCCGTCCGCGATGACCTGGCCCTCCCTGACCCGCTGCCCCAACTTCACGATCGGCCTCTGGTTCAGGCACGTACGCTCGTTCAACCCCACGAACTTGCGCAGCTCGTACTCGTCCGTGTTGTCGAGCACGATCCGCGTGGCGTCCACGTAGGTCACCTTGCCCGCCTGCCGCGCCCGCACAACCATGCCGCTGTTTTCGGCCACCGACCATTCCAGTCCGGTCGCGATAATCGGCGGGTCGGTATCGAGCAGCGGCACCGCCTGCCGTTGCATGTTCGAACCCATCAGGGCCCGGTTCGCGTCGTCGTGCTCCAGAAACGGGATCAACGCGGCCGAAACGCCGACGGTCTGCTTGGGCGAGATGTCCACGAAGTCGATCTCACGCGCCGTAACCTGGTGCAGGTCGCCCTGGACGCGCGCCAACAGCGTGCCGTCCCGCAGCTTCGAGGCCTTGCGCTGTCCCTCCGAGCCTTTGCGCATGCGCGCCACGTACGATTCGCGCGACTCCGTCGCCGGCAGCTCGTCCGCCGCGCCGGACGTCGTCACCACGTCCGGCGGGGCCAGCGTTGCCAGCATCTCCTCGTCGGCCCGCAGGTACTGCACCTCGCCATTGACCTTGCCGCGCGTTACCTTGCGATAGGGCGTGATCAGGAAACCATACTCGTCCACCGAGCTGTAGATGCCCAGCGACGCGATCAGGCCGATGTTGACACCTTCGGGCGTCTCGATCGGGCAGACGCGTCCGTAGTGGCTGATGTGCACGTCGCGCACTTCGAAGCCCGCCCGCTTGCGGTTCAAACCGCCCGGCCCCAGGGCCGACAACCGTCGCTCATGGGTCAACTGCGACAGCGGGTTGGTCTGGTCCACCACCTGCGATAGCTCGCTGCGCCCGAAGAAGAAATCGATGCTGCTCGAGATGCTCTTGGTATTGACCAGTTCGGCCACCTTGCCGATCGATTCCGGGTCTTTCAAGCTCATCCGCTCGGTGACCGTTCGGCGGAGCTTCAGGAAACCCTTCCGCAACTCATCTGCGGCCAGTTCGTCGATGGTCCGCAGGCGGCGGTTGCCCAGATGGTCGATGTCGTCCACGGCCCCTTCGCCGGACCGCAATCCCAGCAAGTACCGCAAGGCGCTGATGAAGTCCTCCGGCCGTAGCACCATCTCCGTTTCCGGAATGCCCTGCTCGAACTTGCGGTTCAGGCGGAAGCGACCGACCTTCCCCAGACGATAGCGGTTCTCGTCGTAGAACTTCTCCTGAAACAGCTTGCGCGCCCGCTCGAGCTGCACCGGGTTGCCCGGGCGCAAGCGGGCGTAGATCTTCAGCAAGGCCTCTTCGTGCGATCGGCTGGCGTCCTCGGCCAGCGTGTTCAGCATGATCGGGTCGCTCATTTTGCCGATCACGTCGACCTGCTTGATGTCCGATTCGCGGATCTTGTTGAGCGCCTCGCCGATCTGGCACCCCGCGCGCACCAGTTCCTCACCCGTCTCCGGGTCCACGACCGGCGCGGCCGTGTACATCTCCGGCTTGATGCTCTGCATCCGGACCGTCTTGACGGCATAAAACGCTCGGACAATCGCCTCGTCCGTTCCGTACTTCTCGTCCATGGCCCGCAGGAACGTCGTGGCCGGAATCTTGCTGCTCTGGTCGATCCGTACCGCCAGCAAGTCCTTC
>JAHJAR010000275.1 GCA_018814045.1 Planctomycetota bacterium
TCCAGTAACTGGGCGCGGTACGGCGCGGGCGGAGTCTACTGCGGCGATGATAGCGACGCCAAGATCACCAACTGCGAGCTAGCCCGGAATACGGCCGGTCTTGGAAACGGCGCAGCGATCTATTGCTTCGAAAGCGATCCGACAATCATCGACTGCACGATTAGCGGGAACACGGCAAGTTCTGGAGACGGTGCGGCCATCTACTGCAGCAGCAGCAATCCGACAATCATCCACTGCACAATCACCAGGAACTTGGCCATTGACGGAGAGGGCATCATTTGCTGCTTACGCAGCAGCCCGATCATCACCAATTGCGTCATCTGGAACGATGGGCTGGAGGAGATCTTCGTCGACACGGGCGACCCGGTCATAACCTATTGCGACGTGCAAGGTGGCTGGATCGGCGAGGGTAACATCGACGTTGCCCCGCAGTTCGCGTTCCCGGACGATGTGCACCTCATGCCAGACTCGCCCTGCATCGACGCAGGTTCTGACGAGCCCGCTCCTGTCGTCCCCAACGTAGATACGGATGGTAACGCCCGACCAATTGACGGGGATGACGACGGTATCGCCAAGTCTGATATGGGTGTCTACGAGTTCAACCCCACTGCCCCGTCGATAGCCCTCTCGCCCGACACGCCCGAGTTCCACACCAGTGAGGGCGGCTCCAACCCCGATGATCAGATTCTGTCCATTCGCAACTGCGGCGGCCGTGTGCTGGATTGGCAGGTGTTTGAGGACTGTGCCTGGCTCAGCGTCTCGCCCAGCAGTGGGCAATCTACGGGCGAGGTCGACCAGGTCACGCTCAGCGTTGATAGCGCCGGCCTAACTTGGGGCGTCTACACCTGCCTGTTGGGAGTATCCGCGCCGTCGGCAGTAAACTCCCCGCGCCTGGTCACCCTGACGCTGTACGTCGACGGCTCGCTGCACGTTCCTGCCGCGTTTGCGACGATCCAGGAAGCCATCGACGCCGCGCATCACGGCGATGAGGTAGTGGTCGCAGACGGAACGTATACTGGCGATGGAAACAAGAACCTCGACTTTGACGGCAAGGCGATCACGGTCCGCAGCCAAAGTGGCCCTGATAACTGCATCATTGACTGCGAGAACGACGGCCGGGGTTTCTATTTCCGCTGGGCCGAGGGGCCCGACTCTGTCCTTGCCGGGTTTACTATCCGTAATGGCAAGCCTGACCCGGGGCCTGGTGGCGCCGTCTACTGCCACACCAGCAGCCCGACTATCGACAGTTGCACGCTCACCGGCAATGAGGTGAGTGGCGGTGCCGCTCGCGGTGGCGGAGTGGCCTGCTACAGATACAGTCACCCGACGATCAGCAACTGCACGATTCATGGGAACTTCAGCGAGGGTGAAGGCGGTGGCGTGCACTGCTCCAACCACAGCAACCCGACAATCATAAACTGCAGCATTAGTGCGAATACAGCGTATAGCGTCTACTACTCTGTGCGCGGTGGCGGCATCTACAGTGAAACCGGCAGCAATCCGGCCATCACAGACTGCACCATTGTTGGCAATGTGGCGGAGGGGGCCTCATCGTGCCTCGGTGGCGGTGTGTATTGCTACGACGATAGCAGCCCGATCATCACCAACTGCACAATCAGCCGGAATCGAGCGGGCGCCGGCGGCGGTGCGTATTGCAGCCTTAGCAGCAGCCCCGCCTTCACCAACTGCACAATCAGTTGGAACCGGGTAACAGGCGCCGGAGGTGGGGTCTATTCCAACTCGGGCAGCGTGGCCATCGATGACTGCGCAGTTGTCGCCAACAGGGCCGGCTATGGAGCCGGCGTGTACTGCGGCCGCACATTAGCGATCACGAGCTGCACTATCAGAGGGAATCTAGCCGCCCACGCCGGCGGCGGCATCCGCTGCTCCGGCGAGACGACAATCACGGACTGCATGATAACGAGCAACTTTGCGGGCGAGAGCGGCGGCGCCATCTTGCAGGAATCCAACACCGCCACCGTGGTGAACACGGTTATGAGCGGCAACTCGGCGAGCAGCGGGGCCGCCATCTACTGTGACGATGGCGACCTGATGACCGTCACCAACTGCACCATCACCAACAACACGTCCCGGCAGGGTGCCTGCGTGCACTGCGTCTACACCAGCCTGGCGATCACCAATTGCATTCTCTGGGACGACAGCCCACAGGAGATTCTCACTAACTCGCGTCCGCTTCATGTCACCTACAGCAACATCCAGAATGGCTGGCCAGGTGAGGGCAACATCGACGCTAATCCGCAGTTCGCCTTCAGCGACGACGGCCACCTCAAGCCCGGCTCACCCTGCATCGATACCGGCACTGACAACCCGCCGGGGGGGCTTCTGAGAACCGATGCGGACGGCAATCCACGTCCACTGGACGGAGATGGGGACGGTGTCGCCCGCGCCGACATGGGTGCTTATGAGTTCAACCCGACTGCCCCGTCGATAGCGCTCTCGCCCGGCACGCCCGAGTTCCACGCCAGCGAGGGCGGCTCCAACCCGGATGATCAGATTGTGTCTATCCGCAACTGCGGCGGCGGCGTGCTGGATTGGCAGGTGTATGAGGACTGTGCCTGGCTCAGCGTCTCGCCCAGCAGTGGGCAATCCAAAGGCGAGATCGACCAGGCCACACTCAGCGTTGACAGCAGCGGCTTGACCTGGGGTGTCTACACGTGCCTGTTGGAGGTGTCCGCGCCGTCGGCAGTGAACTCGCCGCGCCTGGTCAGCGTCACGCTGTACGTCGACGGCGTGCTGCACGTTCCTGCCGAGTTCGTGACGATCCAGGAAGCCATCGACGCTGCGCATCACGGTGATGAGATAGTGGTCGCTGACGGAAGATATACCGGCGAAGGGAACAAGAACCTCTACTTGGACGGTAAGGCCATCACGGTCCGCAGCCAGAGTGGCCCTGACAACTGCATAATCGACTGCGAGGGGGATGGCCGGGGTTTCTGCTTCCAGTGGGGTGAGGGTCCTGGCTCGATTGTAAGTGGCCTTTCTATTATCAACGGCTATGTAGACGCAGGTAGTCCTGAAGCTTATTATGGCGGCGCAATCTACTGCGTCTCCAGCAGTCCGACCATCACCGACTGCTCACTCAACGGGAATGTCGCAGACGGCAAATACGCCTGCGGTGGGGCGATCTATTGTCAGGACGCCCGCCCAACAATCGCTAACTGCACGGTCTCCCAGAATACGGTGAGCGGCACTGACGAAGGTGGTGGCGGTGGCATTTACTGCCTCTGGAGCAGCCCCTTGATCACCGGCTGCACGATCTCAGAGAATACGACTAGCGGCATCAAGTATGGCGGTGGCCTGTATTGCCTGGAAGGCAGCCCCACGATCCATGACTGCACAATCTCAGACAATCTGGGGTGGCAAGGCGGTGCCTTCTACTGCGCTGACGCCAGCCCGACGATCACGAGATGCGTGCTTTCCGGAAACTCGGCGACTGAGTATGGCGGTGTCATCGCCTCCATCTGGGACAGCAGTCCGATCATCACAAATTGTATAATCAGCGGCAACTCAGCTAGGAAAGGTGGGGCTTTTCACTCGTCTGAGTTTGGCGAGTCGCGGATCAGCAACTGCGTAATCACGAGCAATGTCGCACAGGAAGACGGTGGCGCTGTCTGGTGCCGTTACGGCGCCCCGGTGTTCGACAACTGCAAGATCAGCGGGAATTCAGCAGCTAACGGCGGCGCCATCTTCTGCCAGGAGACAAACTGGCTATCGCTCAGCAACTGCACGATCTTCGGCAATTCGGCGCGAGACGATGGAGGCGCCGTCTACTGTCAGTATGCCAGTCCGAAGATCACGAACTGCACGCTCAGCCAGAACACGGCATCTACAGGTGGCGGTGTTTCGTGCCAGGTATACAGCAGCCCGACGCTGACCAACTGCATCCTGTGGGGCGACACGCCGCAGGAGATCCACGTCGTTTCCGGCAGCCCGGTCGCGACCTACTGCGACATCCAGGGCGGTACCGGCCAGCCGTGGTTTGGCGAAGGTTGCATCGACGCCGACCCGCTGTTTGTCGATCCCGCCAACGACGATTACCACCTCGCCGCCGGCTCGCCCTGCATCGACGCCGGCGATCCGGCGTTTGTGCCATCGCCCGGCGAGACCGACATGGACGGCGAGTATCGCCTCTGGGATGGCGACGACGTGCCTGGTGCACGCGTCGACATGGGGGCCGACGAGTTCGGCTCATTCCAATATGGCGACCTGAACTGCGACGGGATCATCAACGGCTTCGATATCGACGCATTCGTGGCCGCGCTCAAAGGGCCGCCGTACTACGAGCCGGTCTATCCTGACTGCGACCTGGTGCTGGCCGACATCGACCGCGACGGCGCGGTCAACGGTTTTGACATCGACCCGTTCATCGCGCTTTTGATCGGCGAGCCGTAGGCGCGGAAGGCGTGGCACTGAAACGCGGGATTGACATCCCGGAATCGCCGCCGGTTTGTCGCGTCAACTCTCACACGCCGGCGAGTATGTCGTCGAGGATCGCCAGCGCCCGGTCGATGTCTTCGCACTCGACGTCGAGCACCGGGCGGAAGCGGATCGAACGTACGCCGCAGCCGAGAATCAGCAGCTTGCGTTCGAAACACGCCTTGCGCACGGCGTCGCGGATCTCTCCGCTGGGCAGGTCGAACGCACACAGCAGCCCACGGCCCCGCGGCGCGCTGACGCACTCGTGCCGCTGCACCAGCTTGTGCAACCCGGCCAGCAGGTAGGCGCCGTTCTCGGCAGCGCGGGCCACCAGTTCCTCGTCACGGATGATCTCCAAGACGCGCGTCGCCCGTACCATGTCCGCCAGGTTGCCGCCCCAGGTGGAAGCGATGCGCGTGGGCACTTTGAAAACGTTGTCCACGTCGTCGATGCGCCCGTTGGCGATGACGCCGCAGATTTGGGCTTTCTTGCCGAAGACCAGCAGGTCGGGCAGCGCGTCGAAGTGCTGGCAGCACCACATCTTCCCGGTCATGCCCAGGCCGGTCTGGATCTCATCGTAGATCAGCAACAGCTCGTGCCGGTCGCACAGGGTGCGCAACGTGCGGAAGAACTCCGGGCGGAAGTGGTTGTCGCCGCCTTCGGCCTGGATCGGCTCGATAATCAGAGCGGCGATATCCGGGCCGTGCTGGGCGACCGCCGCTTCGATCTGGGCGACGGCCTGGGCTTCGCGGGCGACGACGTCGGCGGTCCGCTCCGGCTCCGGCTGGGCGAAGTCGAGCCGTGGGTTGTCGATCCGCGGCCAGTCGAACATCGGGAAGTACATTGTCTTCCGCAGATCCGCGGTGTTCGTCAGGCTCAACGTGTAGCCGCTGCGCCCGTGAAACGCCTCGCGAAAATGTATGATCTTGTGGCCGATTTCGCCCCGGCCGGCGGCGAGGTTCTTGCGGACCTTCCAGTCGAAGGCGATTTTCAGGGCATTCTCGACCGCCAGCGCTCCGCCATCAATGAGGAATAAGTGCTCGTAGCCCGGCAAGCCGGCGATCCGGTCGAAAGTCCGGACGAACTCCGCGTAAGCCTGCGTGTAGACCTGAGTGTTGGCGACCTTGGTCGTGGCGGCGGTGAGCAACGCCGCCTGGAACTCCGGCTCACGCAGCCGGGGGTGGTTGTATCCGAGCGGCTGGGAGGCGAAAAAGGCGTAGAAATCGAGGTAGTCTTCACCAGATAACGCGTTCCGCAGGTACCGCCCGCGGCTCGCCGCCAGATCGGCCACGAAATCGAAGCCGAACAGGTTTAGGCGTGAACGCAGGATGTCGAGCGTCTCAAATGGGCTAACCGTATGCGCAGTATCTGAAAATGGCATGCGAACTCCTCCAAGCGGCTGGGACAGTCCCGCGTGGAACGGCGGAAACGCCTATTGTAGCGAAGCTGTTCCGCTCCCGGCACCCCCGCCCGCCCCGCGGCGCGGGAAGTTTTGAATGGCTCCGGCGGTTCAAGACGTCGTATACACTATATGGCAGCGTTGGCGGCGCCCTGACGCCGCCGGCCAGGAGATACACAGTGACTCGGACACCACGGAACCGATTGGGCTGGCTGCTGATCACCGCTACAACTGCCGGCGTGTTGTGGGTCGGCCTCGGCGACCGGCTGCTGACGCACTGGGCCTACGCCGTCGAGCGCGGCCAGATTCAGGCCAACAACGAAGAGTTGGCCAGCGTCCAGCAGGTTTCCAACGCCTTCCGCATGGTCGCGAAGACGTCCCGGCCAGGCGTAGTACACATCTCCGTCAGCGGCTCGGGCGATTCCCTGACCGGCAGCGGACAGCGCCGGTTAGAGCGACTCCAGCGCGAGGTGGAAGAGCTGGAGAACCGCATCCGCGAGCCCAGCGGCAGCGACAGCCTCAGGGAATTGCTGCTGCGCTACCGCGATAAGCAGGCGGAGTTGCAGGGATTGATGCAGGGCCTGCGCCAGCCGCCCGGCACCGGCAGCGGCATCATTCTGGACGAGCAGGGCTATATCTTGACCAACAACCACGTCGTCGGCGGGCGCAGTGAGATAACCGTCCGCCTGCACGATGGCCGCGAATTCCAGGCCAAATCGGTTGGTACCGACCCCAAGACTGACGTGGCCGTCATTCAGATCGACGCCACCGATCTGCACCCGCTCAAGATCGGCGACTCCGACGCCATGGAAGTCGGCGACTGGGTTCTTGCCGTCGGGGCCCCCTTCGGGCTGAGCCAGAGCGTCACGCATGGCATCATCAGCGCCAAGGGACGCCAGGCCGTCGTAGCTGGCAGTATTCTGTATCAGGACTTCATCCAGACCGATGCCGCCATCAACCCCGGCAATTCCGGTGGCCCCTTGCTGAACCTGCGGGGCGAGGTGATCGGGGTCAACACCGCGATCGCCACCAACGGCGACGCGTACAACGCCGGCGTGGCCTTCACTATCCCGTCCAACATGGCGTTGCATATCGCCGAAGAGCTCAAGCAACACGGGGAGGTGGCCCGTGGCTGGCTTGGTATCAGCATGGCGGAACTAAGCGATGACGACATGGAGCTGCTGCAACTGCGGGACAAGCGCGGCGTGATGGTCGACGTTGTGTACGAAGATTCGCCGGCACAGAAGGCCGGCCTGCTGTGTGAAGACATCGTTCTCTCGATCAACGGCGCTGCCACGACCACCATGGAGCGCCTGCGCGCCGTCGTGGCCGACGTGCGGCCAAAGCAGACGGCGAAGCTGCGCGTGCTGCGCGACGGCCGTGAGCAGCAAGTCGAGGTCATCGTAGGCAAGCAGCCGGAGAATATTGCGGCTTCGGTTGGAGGTGTGACTGCGATTGCCGGCCGCGATATCGCGCCGCTGACGCTCCGCGTACGTTCCATGCGGGCCGGCTTGCCTCAGACGCTCGTCCGCGCCTTGGCCGACGTGGAACTGGCCCACAAGGCCGCCAGCTTCGACGAAGATTCCGGTGTGTTCGTGGTCGCGCGGATCGGTCGCGATTCCGACGGCAGCATCGGCATCGAGCCAGGGGAGCTGCTCGTAGCCTGCAACGGTGAGCCCGTTGCATCGGTCGGCGACCTCGTCCAGGCGCTCGCGGCCCAGCACAGCGGTAAAGCCATCAAGCTCCAAGTGCTGGACTCCGCCGGCAAGCGGCGAATGGTCTACATCGAACGCCGTTGACGCCGGCCAGGCCAGCACCGACGTGGCGAAGGGGCCCGGTTGTCTTGTGCTCAGGTTGTTTCGAACTCGACGCGGGGGACGTTAGCCGTGGATGCCTGCATGCCCTCTTCGCCGCGGCGCAGGTCGATGTGCCGTTGCCACTCCGGGTCGAGTTGGGGAAAGTCGGTGCGATAGTGTACGCCGCGCGATTCGCAGCGCGTGGCCGCTCCCACGGCGATGCATAACGCCACGGTGAGCATGTTCTGGATTTCCCACGCCTGTGGATCGTCGAACACCTTATCCATCACGTAGCGCGAGACGAACTCGATAATCTCGATCGTCTCCCCCAGCCGATCGCCGGAGCGCTCGATCGCCACGTTCCGTGACATGACGCTGCGCAGGCTGTTCATGATATCGGCCAGGTCCAGTTCGGTACGCGGCGATTGGGGCAGCAAGTGGCTGATGGCGTGCGGCCGCTCCAGCCGTCCGTTGCTGGTGGCGCGCTGGGCCGCAACCTCCCCCGCCCGTTTGCCGAAGACCAATCCCTCGAGCAGTGAGTTGCTGGCCAGCCGGTTGGCGCCGTGCAACCCGCTGGAGGCCACCTCGCCACAGGCCAGCAGACCCGGCAGATTGGTGCGCGTGTCGATATCGACTGCGACGCCACCCACCAAGTAGTGCGCGCTGGGTCGCACGGGAATCAGGTCGTTCTGCGGGTCGATGTCGAAGTCGTGGCACAGTCTCGCAATGTTGGGAAAACGCTCGGCAAAATGCCCCGGCGGAAAGTGCCGCACGTCGAGTTGCACACACGCGGACTGCGCGCGTTTCATCTCGGTCGCGATCGCCCGGCTGACCACGTCGCGCGGCGCGAGCTCGGCCGCCGGGTCGTAGGCCGGCATGAACCGCTCGCCGGAGGCATTCAACAACCGGGCGCCTTCGCCGCGTACCGCCTCGCTGATCAGCGCTCGGGCGGCACCGGCGACATAGAGCGTCGTCGGATGAAACTGCATCATCTCCATATCGCGCAGGATGGCCCCGGCCCGAAACGCCATGGCCAGCCCATCGCCCGTCGCCAGCACGGGGTTGGTGGTTTCGCGGTAAACGCGCCCAGCCCCTCCCGCGGCCAGAATGGTCGTCGTCGCCCAGAACATCTGGTGCCCGTACTTGGGGTGGTAGGTCACCGCCCCCACCACGTTCCCGTCGAGGGTCAGCAGATCGATCGTGAAGCAGTTCTCGAAGATGCGGATGCGCCGGTTGCGGCAGGCCCGTTCGACGAGCACGCGCACGATCTCGCGTCCGGTGGCGTCGCCTTGCGCATGGACGATTCGCGCTCGGCTGTGGCCCCCCTCGCGACCGAAAGCGATCGATTCGCCCTTTAGATCAAACCGGGCGCCCCAGTCGCGCAGCTCACGCACGCACCCCGGCCCCGCGTGGACGGTTTGGAGAATGACGTCCTCGTGACCGAGCCCGTAGGCCACCGCCTGCGTGTCCTGCGCATGCAGGGCCGGGGAGTCGTCCGGGGCGGTCGCCGCCGCCACACCACCCTGCGCCAGGGCCGTGGCCGACTGGTCAACGGCATTCTTGGTAACCAGCAGTACGTCGCAGTGCGCAGCCGCCTCTATCGCCGCCTGCAACCCGGCCAGGCCCGAGCCGATCACGAGCACATCCGTGAACAGGTGTGGCAGACGGTGGTTTTCGAAATTGGTCAGGTAGCGACGACGAACCAGGGTAGTGCTCATGAGCAGTGCTTCACCGGCCAAAACGACGTACACATACGTCGGTTACCAAGAGATCCACACGGACGTCGTGCGCCCCGTGTGGAACCGAATCCACAACCTGTTCTTCCAGGGCCAGGGCACACGAAACCGCGCGCTGATCCGGATGCGCGAGGAAACGGTCGTAGAAACCGCCGCCACGTCCCAAGCGGTTGCCCTGCTCGTCGAACGCCAGCCCGGGAACGATGATCAGGTCAATATCACACACCGGCACGGGCAGCCCCGCCACCGGTTCACGCAAGCCCAGCCGACCCGGATGCACATCGGTCGTCAGCGATCTGATCTCGATGGGCAGCATGCGCCGTTGTTCCCACGACACGCGCGGCGCCAGGACCGACTTCAGGCTGCGCCAGGCCTGTTGTGCAATCATGCTCGTGTCGACTTCTTGCGGCGTGGACAGGAACACCATCACCACTTCCGCCTGCTTATACTCCGGTTGCTCGCACAACAACCCGCACGCCGCGCTACTGCGTTCGAGCAGTTGCTCGCGCGGAACGGCGGCCATTCGTTGGCGCAATAGTTGGCGGAGTCTTTTCTTACTCACGGTTGTCTCGGCCCGTCGTCTGACCCGGAAGCTGGGCGCGCAGCGCGTCGTGCGCGGAGCAACGCCGCCAGGCGAGCCTCCTCGCCATGATCTGTGGGATTGTAGTACTGTCGCACCACCCCAAGATAGTCCTGTTCGACAACCCCCCCCGGAAAATCGTGCGGATAGCGATAGCCTGCACCGTGCCCCAGCCTTGCCGCGCCGGAATAGCTGGCATCACGCAGGTGCGCCGGGACTGGCAAGGCCGGTTGGTTGCGAACCTCCTCCCGCGCCGCGCCGATGGCCTTGGTTACCGCGTTCGACTTGGCCGTGCAAGCGACGTACACGGCCGCCTGCGCCAAGGCGTATTGGCATTCCGGCCAGCCGACCAGTTGCGTGATCTGGGCCGCCGCCGCTGCCACCACCACCGCCTGCGGGTCGGCGTTACCCACATCCTCGGAGGCGCAGATCGCAATCCGCCGGGCGATGAAGCGCGGATCCTCGCCCCCTTCCATCATGCGCGCCAGCCAGTACAACGCGGCGTCCGGGTCGCTCCCGCGCATGCTCTTGATAAACGCCGACGCGACGTCGTAGTGCGTATCACCCGCCGCGTCGTAGGGAATCGCCTTGCGCTGGAGCGACTCGGCGGCGACTTCCAGCGTCACGTGCGGCGGGCGCGCCTCATGCGGTTGCGACAGCACCGCCACCTCCAGGCCCGCCAAGGCTCGCCGGGCATCACCGTCGGCGTGCTCGGCGATGAAGCGCAGCGCGTCTTCGTCGCACGTCGCACCGGTCTGACCCAAGCCGCGTTCACCATCCGCCAACGCGCGGCGGAGCAACAGGAGCAAGTTATCCGGCGTCAGCGACTGAAACTGGAAGACCTGGCTGCGCGAGATCAGAGGGCTATTGACCGTGAAGAACGGGTTTTCGGTGGTTGCTCCGATGAGAATCAGCACGCCGCTCTCAACGTCGCGCAGCAGCACGTCCTGTTGGGCCCGGTTGAAACGGTGCATTTCGTCCAAGAATAGCACAGTGCGCTGCCCGTCGGCCGCGAGGCGGCCAGTTGCGGCCTCGATGGCCTTGCGGACGTCCTTGACGCTGGCCTCCGCCGCGTGGAGCGTCTCGAAGGCCGCTTGCGTACGAGCGGCGATGATCTCGGCGAGGGTGGTCTTGCCCGTGCCCGGCGGGCCGTGGAAGATCGCACTGGTCAGCCGATCGGCATCCAGCAACCGCCGCAAGAGCTTGCCCGGGCCGAGAAACTCCTCCTGGCCCACGAACTCGTCCAGCGTGCGCGGCCGCATGCGTACCGCCAGCGGCTGTACGTGCCGCAAGGCAGCGTCCCGTTGCTCGGAGAACAGATCCATTAGGGCGCATTATAGCAGGGCTCAGCCAAGCTGAGGCGCTTGGCGCCGCGGCCCAACCGCGTAGGCTGTGGCGTTGGAAGCGCTATCGACGCTATTCGACGTCAACCAAGGAGTCACCAGGTGCCACTGAAGAGAATCGCCCTCGTTGCCCTGCTGCTGCTGGGCCTGTCCGCGACGCAGGCGCAAGTTCGCCACGAGATCAACTTCCCCGACCTGCCGGGCTACCGCACGCTCAAATGCGATTTGCACATGCACACCGTTTTCTCCGACGGCTACGTATGGCCGACAGTGCGCGTGGACGAAGCGTGGCGGGAGGGGCTGGACGTGATCGCGATCACCGATCATATCGAGTACCAGCCGTACAAGAACGACATCCCCACCAAGCACGGCCGTGCGAACGAGATTGCGGCGGGGCGGGCCAGGGAGCGCGACCTGTTGTCAGTTCTAGGAGCCGAAATCACGCGGGCCACGCCGCCAGGACATTACAACGCCATCTTCCTCAGCGATGTGAACCCGCTGGACACCGAGGATTTCTACGAGGTCGTGCGGCAGGCCGCTGAGCAGGACGCGTTCGTGTTCTGGAACCACCCGGGCTGGAAGGGGCCCGAACTCGGCCGCTGGGGCGAGTACCAGGAGACGCTCTTCGAGCGCGGGCAACTGCACGGGATCGAGATCTGCAACGGCGAGTCCTATTACGCGGAGGCCCACCAGGAAGCCCTGAAACGAAACCTGACGCTGATCGGCAACTCCGACATCCACGATCCCGCACTGGACCACGCCCGCACGCCGGCCAATCACCGCACGGTCACGCTCGTGTTCGCCAAGGAAAAGACCCTCGCCGCCCTGCGCGAAGCCCTCTTCGCCCGCCGCACCGCGGTCTGGTCGCAGAACCGCCTCTTCGGCCGGCAAGAGCACCTCGCCGCCATGTTCCAAGCCTGCGTCGAGGTTCAACCACCCCACCACCGTTCCGGCGACAAGCTCTGGCTCGCGATCAAGAACCACTGCGAGCTCGATATCGAGCTCCAGGCCATCGGCGACACCAAACCCGCGACCATCAACCTCCCCGCCCACAGCACGTCGCTGCTACGGCTGGACGCGAGCGTGCTGGGGAAGAGGGAAGGCCTGCCGTATCGCGCGCTGAACTTCCTGGTTGGGCCGGATGAGGCGTTGCCGGTGACGTTGGAGATCCCGTCACCGTAAACGAGGACCGCGGGCTTGCGGAACCAGGGCGTGGCCTCACAGGCGCGACGCCTGTGCCACCCTGCATAAGAGGCAAGCACCGTGAGAAACTACACTAAGGGCCTGCGATGGAATAGCTGTATCAAGTCATCTTTTCCGTCTTGGCCGAATGGTATAGTTCCAATGGCCGTGGAAGTCATCGCGCTGCAGGTTGATCTGGGCCCACTCCTCAGCGGAGACCTTGCGCCCCGTCGGA
>JAHJAR010000035.1 GCA_018814045.1 Planctomycetota bacterium
CCGGGCGGGCAGCCAGGATGGCCGAGCAGCTCGGACGGGTAGCGTGCGGAGGGCGGGTCGGTCGCGTCCGCGCGGGACGCGATATCCTGCCCGCCGCTGCCGGCCAGGTGCCGGCGGTTGGCGGGAATGACGACGCGACCGGCGGCGACGTGGTCGCGGACGGATTCGGGCGTGACGTTCTCGCGTTGGGCGACACGGTGCATTTCAGGGGTGATGGTGCCCTGACGGGCCGCTTCTAGTTGTGTCATTTGTTAGCTTCTTTTGGCACGCGGCGTTCTGATCGCTTTCTTGGGGCCGGTTGCCCCAGAGTATTGCGTGCTCGTGCTCGCGGACAAGCCCAGTTGAGCACGGGTAGACTCGCGGATCAACGTGCAGTACCTCAGCGCCTCTCGTGCCAGCGCCTTATCCGCCGACTTGCCGGGATAGCGGAACTCGACAGCATAGTCGTTTAGTGCCTTGGCCGCACTGTCAAGCAGGACCAGCGCTGGACTCACGCGCGTGAGCTGCTTGAGCAGGGCCGACAAGTCGTGGATCTTGGCGAAGCGCTGGCCGTTCTCCTGCAGCAAGGCCTTAAGGTACTTCTCTGCGCACTGTTGCGCGTGGAAACAGACCCCGTCGTAGTTTGGAGCCTTTCGGACCCGCAGCTCGCGACTGGCCGTGTTGAAATCCGCCTCGGCCTTGTCGACCCATTCGCGCGTCATCGGCGTCATGTAGGACTTTTCCCTTCTCAATAATGTCGTGCATGAACCAGTCGTTGATGGCCAGCCGTCTTTCCACCTCCCGAGGTGTGCGAACCAGCAAGTCCAGGGGAAACGGCGAACCAAGGCGTCCGCGGATTTCAACCGCCTTATGAATCGCGTGACCGCGGTACGGCATGATCACGAGCAGGTCCACGTCCGAATCCGAGGTCGGCCGTCCGTAGGCATAGGACCCGAACAGGATGATGCGCTGCGGTTTGAACTCCCGCGCGATCGCCTGCGCGAAACGGCGGATGTCACGCATGCTCACCATTCTGCTGACTCCTGCGCCCTGCCTCGTCAATCGCTCTCGTGGACCAGGCAGGGTCCGCTGCACGGACCGTGGTCCATCGCCCGTCAACATTGGTCCGCAAAGCGGACCCTACGGGCTCGTCTACCATAACGATAGTCTGGGCTGGTTCGGCTTGCCGATCAACGCCCACGCGTATTTGCCCAGGATGGCGGAGAGGATGTCCCCGCCCCGGGCGTTGACCAGCCGGGAGAAGAGCAGCACCAGCGCGATCCCGACTCCGGCGAGGAACCCCCCCAGGTGGGCCCAGTGGGCCACCTCGTCCTCCCAGCCCAGGAGGATGAAGGCGACGTCAAACGCGATGTAGAACAGCACGACCACGAAGCCGTGAACAGGGAAGATCTTGAGGTTCAGCTTGAACAGCGCGACCACTCCCCAGCGCCACCAGGCCGCCATATGGACCTTGTGCACGGGAAACAGGATCAGGTACATCCCCGCCAGACCCATGATGGCCCCGGAAGCGCCGAGCAACGGGTGCGACGGCGCGCCGGCCATGGCGATGAGGTGGGCGGTCGCGGCGGCGATCGCCAACAGCGGATAGAGGACCACGGTCATGATGTTCCCGATCAGGGCGTTCACGCGCGAGCCGAGCACCATGAGAAACAGCAGGTTGCCGGCCAAGTGCAGCAGGCCGCCGTGCAGCAGCGCGTGCGTCAACAACTGGTGCGGGCGATACCCGATCGTTGCGGAGGAGAGCTGGAGGTCACCGGCGGCGACGGCCGCGTCGATCTCCTGGTCGGTGTGGCCCTCCTCGCGCAACAGCGCGCGCGCATCGAACTCCTGCTCCCCGCTCCAGAGCATGAGATTCAGGTTGGCCGGGGACGGCTCCGGGTTGTAGATCACGGCGACGAAGAACCACAGGCTCACGGCGACGGTCAGCAGCGCGACGGCGCGTACCACCCACGGCGTGCGCAGGCCGAAGGCCTCCGACGCAACCGGGTACACGCCGATCGGCATCAACCAGCTCAGCCAGCGAATCGCCCCTTCGGCACGCACATAGGCGTTGTCCAGGTTGTCCTCCTGCGTCGTCAGCAAGGGACGCCCGGTCTTCAGGTTGATCCCGCACTCGACGCAAATAACCGCATTCGCAGGCAGCGATTTCTGGCAGCTTGGGCAAGTCTTTGCCTTGCCAACAACCGCCGTCGCGGGCGCTGCTTCGCGCGGCGTCTTCGCCTCGGCCGGCTTCAGGCCGTAGCTGGGCTCGGTTCCGCCGACCGACGGGGGTGGCGACACCGCGACGGCCGTACCGCGCATGAGTCCGTCCAGCCAGTCCTCGGGCTCGGTTGCCGCCGGAGCCGGGTCCATGGGCTCTGTCACGCGCGGCGCGACGAAGACGCGCTGGCACTTGGGGCATTTCGCTTTGCGGCCGGCGTGCTGGGCGGGGATCCGCAGCGCGGCGCCGCACTCGCAGCTCACGCGGATGCACTCCAGGCGGTCAGCCGGGGCCTGCTTCGCGGTCAGCGCGGGGACCGACCCGCTGTTCTGCGCTGGGGCCGGCGTGGTCTTGGGCAATGGCACGGGTGCCTTCGTCGCCGTCCGGAGTAGTACGACGCCCTGGCACTTCGGACAGCGGACCTTGCGGCCCAGCGCGCTGGCCGGCGCGTTGATCTTCGCGCCGCAACCGCACTGCACACGAATGCGCTGGCGATCGTCCGCGCCCATCGCTTGGTCTCTGCTGTGCCGCCGGACCGCCCCTAGCAGTCCGCCGCAGAACTCGATTTCCGCCGGCTTTCACGCGGCCAAGGCGCGATTGTGATCGACGACCGTCGGCCAGTCCATGGCCGCGGGAATGGCCGCCCACGGCCGCAGACGCGCGACCAGACCGTTCCACAGTGCCCG
>JAHJAR010000276.1 GCA_018814045.1 Planctomycetota bacterium
ACATTGCCGACGGCCGTCATCGTCGTGGTGACGGCCAGGTCCGCATCGGTGATGCGGGCCAAGCCGAAGTCCAGGATCTTGGGGTCGCCGTCGCTGTCGACCAGGATGTTGGACGGCTTCAGGTCCCGATGAATGACGCCGCGCTGGTGGGCATAGTTGACCGCCTGGCAAACCTCGCTGAACAGCGCGAGCTGGGCCGTCAGTGGCGGGTTGTGAGCGGAGATGTGGTGGCCGAGCGACTGCCCCTGGACGAAGTCCATCACGAAGTATTGGTGCCCGTCGCTGGTCTCGCCGGAATCGAACGCCGTGACGATGTGCGGATGGCGGAGCGTGGCGACGAGTTCGATCTCACGCTCGAAACGTCGCCGGGCGGCGTCCGAGGCGAAGCGACCTTCGCGCAGGATCTTCAGAGCCACTTCGCGCTTGGTGGATTTCTGAAGGGCCCGGAAGACAATGCCCTGTCCGCCCCGCCGCACTTCCGCGAACAGTTCGTAGCCGGGGATTTCCAGTGTGGTCACGTTGACTTCACGCGGCCGGGGGGCCGGGCGCTCCGGCGGCGGCGCCCCGACAGCCTGGATGCGTTGCACCCAGGTGTCGTGTTCGCGCAGCAGGCCGGCCGCGCGCGCGGCGCAGGCCGGACACTCGTCCAGATGCTGCTGAATCGCGCTGCGCTCGTCGGGCAGGACTTCCTGCGCGTGAAAGCGGCGCAGCTCGGCTTCGGGAACGCAGGCCCGCGTGCTGTGCTCACTCAACGCCATCCAGGAGTTCCTTCATCAGTTCAGCCACGCGTTCCGTCATACGCCACTTGATCGTGTAGACGTTGTTGGGTTTGAGGTTCAGCTCGGCGCAGATTCGTTCGACGGGCCGTTGCTCGATCACGCTGTACTGAAACGCCAGGTACGTTGTCTCCTCGACCTGCCCGCGCAGCTCGCGCAGGCAGTGCCAGAGGTGCTCTTCCATCCAGATGTGCTCGAAAGCCTCGTCCGGAGGTGGATCCCGGTCTGGGATCGTTCGGAACTCGCCGCTGTGGGCCTGCTGCTCGTGCCGGTCGCGCAGCAGGTTGCGAGCGCGGTTGTTGACCAGCGTGCGCAGCCAACTCTTGAAACGCCCCTTCTGCGGATCGTAGGTGAACTCGTCCATGTGGTCGGTGATCGCGGACAGGCAGTGCTGGGCCACGTCTTCCGCGTCGTCCTCGCTCAGCCCGCGCGCCCGCGCGAAGCGGAAGAGCATGGGCCGATAGAGCGCGTCGAACGCACGCCAGGCCGCGACGTCCTCCCGATTGCGAATGCGTAGCAACAGACTGGGACGAGTTGTGTCCACAACCGCCAAGGCCTCCCGCTTTGGCCATTGTAGCACGTCCTCGTACCAAGCGCATGATCCGTTCCTGTGCTACCGCGCAGCGCGGTCGGGTGGGCGATCGGACTTTCCTGCGTGTACCCCACACCGGCCGCAATCTCACAGAGCTTCCAGACTTTTTTCGTCACAGTGTGAGATCGTCCCGGCCGACGTGTACTCCCTGCGAACGCGTGAGTCGGCAGGTCGGGCACGTGTCGCGAGCCGCCTCGCCAGATTCGTGCGAGTTGGGTCTGAGAACCACCGCAAAGCAGGAGAAGGTCATGAACGGCAGAGGCGACAACAACCTGAGCACGCATCTGAGCAACCCCGGGGGCCTGGCAATGGTCTGGCTGGGCGTCGTGGTGTTCCTGGCGGCACTGGGGTGCAGCCCGGACTTGACGGCCCTGCTGCCCCCCGAACTGGCCGGCTTCCTCGAACCCGACCCGCCCTGCATTACACTGACAATCCGCGAAGTCGGCGGCGGTACGGTCGCCCGCAGCGGTGCCACGCCCGACGCCGACGGCTGCTACGCCGACACCGACGTCGTCACCCTGGTCGCCACACCAGACGCGGGCACCAGCCACGTGTTCGTTCGCTGGGAGGGCGATTTCGACAGCGCCGTTGGCAACGTGGCCACCGTCACGATGAACTCCGACAAGATCATCTACGCGGTCTTCTCGCCACAATACGAGTTGTCCATCAACAGCATTGGCGGCGGAAGTGTGGGCGGTGATCCGCCCGGGTTCTACCCCGAGGACACGCCCATCCAACTTGTGGCCCAGCCCGATCCCGGTTGGCGCTTCGTGCGCTGGGAGGGCCCGGGCGTCAACGGTGAGACGGCGACGAGCGTCTCATTCACCATGGACGACCATAAGCGAATCACAGCCATCTTTGAACCCGTCGGCCAGCAGTACACGCTGACCGTGAATATCGTCGGACAAGGCACGGTCGGCTTGAATCCCGCGGGCGGAGTCTACCCGGCAGACACCGACGTCACGGCCACCGCAACGCCGGCCTCCGGCTGGCGCTTCATGGAATGGGACGGCGACTCGCTCGGCATCACCGAGGTCACCACCGTCAAGATGACCAGCGCCAAAACTGTCACGGCCCGCTTCGTCCCGATCGCCGTGCGCCTGACCATCAACGTCGAGGGCGAGGGCAGCATCGTCCCCAACCCGGACAAGAACGGCGTCTACGCCGGCGGCGAAGCGGTCCAGCTCAGCGCGGTACCCGCCACCGGCTGGCGCTTCGACCATTGGGAAGGAGACCTGGATGGCACGGCGAACCCGGCCACGATCATAATGAATGACAACTACGAGATCACCGCCGTCTTCGTGCCCGGCAACGCACCGCCGATCGCCAACGACCAGGACGTATCGACCGCCGAGAACGCGCCGGTCAACATCACGCTCACCGCAAGCGACACGGACGGCGATGCGCTGACGTACCGGATTACGGCCGCGCCTTCCAACGGGCAACTCGACACCACCCAGTTGCCGCTGGTGGTCTACACTCCCGCCCCGGGTTTCACCGGCACCGATTCGTTCAGCTTCCGTGCGAACGACGGGCAGGCAGACAGCAACCAGGCCCTCGTCACGATCAGCGTGGGTGCCGCGGGTCAATTCACGTTCTACGGCGTCTTCGACCGGATCACGGATACGGATAGCCTGGGGATGCATCCGTGGGGCTACTGCGTGATGAGCCGCAATGGCCAGAAGATCGCGTTCACCGCTTCGGGCTGCAATTGCGTGTTCAGCGCGAACGCGGATGGCTCAAATCTCCAGGAGCACGACATGTCCGTCCTGACCGGCGTAAACGGCCTGGCCATCAACGAGAGCGGCTCGCGGATCTTCACCTGCGGGGATGCAGAGGCGTCGAACGACCTCGCTTATGTCGTCAAGGTCGAGGGCGGCGCCGTCACGCCGCTCCCCGTCGGCGACCTGGCCGTCTCGCACCTGCGGAGCACGGCGGCCGGCGACTACGCCTACTTCCGCGGGTCGTACGACATCTGGCGGGTGCGCCACGATGGCAGCGGCCTGGAGAAGGTTGTCGAGGACACCGCCGTCCCGCGCGACAGCGGCCAGTCGATTTGGGTCGGCGATTACGGGATCTCGGCCAGCGGCGGCATGATCGCGTTCGAGATCCAGCGCTACAAGCTGTCCGGCGGTTCATGGGCGACCAAGGAAGAGCTGTTCGTGCTGGAGGGCGGTGTGTTCCGGCAATTGACCAACGACGACCCCAAGAAAGGCAAAGACCATGTCGTCCTCAGCCCCGACGCATCGACAGTTTTGTTCTACCGCTGGTCCCCCAGTGAGTGGTGCACGATGTCATCCGCGGGTGGCAGCGCGACCGTCATTGACGAGTTCCCCGGCGGCGGCTCGGTAGTGACCAACAACGATGGCGGCCTGCTGCTGGACTCCCACGGTCAGACGATCATGCCCGACGGCTCGCTGCGCCATTCGTTTCCGTACGGATGGGAGACCATTGCAGGTACGCTCTCGATGAGTAGCAACGCGGATCATGTCGCGTTTATCATCCGCACGCAGTCGTTGCCAACGAACAAGTACGCCATGGTTGTTGGCCATTTCAACGATCCGCAGGCGGTGGCCGATGCACCGGTCATCGAGTCGGCCACGTTCACCCCGGCCGTGATGCCAACGGGTGACCCCGATGCCCGGGTGCTCCTCACGATTCAGGTCAGCGACCCGCAGGGCTTGGCTGACTTGGTCTCCGTGGGACGCGAGCCGTACGTGGACGGCGTGAACGTTCGCGGCAATCCGCCGGTGTACTTCACCACACCACGGGATGACGGTCAGGCGCCGGATGTGACTGCCGGCGACGGCATTTACACCGCCGAGGGCAAGCCCGGCAGCACCATCGACGCGCACGATCAAATGACCATCCGCGTCCAGGCCCGCGATGCGGCCAACACGTACGTGATCGGCGACGTCGTGCTGCGAATCGGAGGCTAGGGCGTTTTCCACATTGACGCAGCCGTCGGGCTCTGTCTCGAACATGGGAGGCCAACCTGCGTTCCCTGGCCGAGGTAGAGCCCGCCCTTACGTCTGAACGTGACTCGCTCCGGCGGGCGGATGGCCCGGGGCCGCCTGGAGTGCGCATTGACGGGCGCGGCGGCAGTGGCTGTTGACGCGCCCGTTGCTCTTTGCCCGCTTCCCAGGGGCATTCACGGATATACAGAATATTGGGCTGAAACACGGAAGAGGCCCCAGGTCTGGGGCTCTGGGCCATGCTGGGGTCGCGCTTGGCGGCCGGCAGCTTTCTGACGAGGCTCCGTCACCTGGCCTTGACCACAGGCCAAACAGGAGGGTAGCATGCTGCCGGTGCGGTCACCAGTTGGCCGGCCAGCACGCCGTCAGCCGTGAGGTTGAGGAGTTCCGTGGAAGCGCCCCCAGGGCACCGGCTGTGACCACCAAGGACTGCGGCTCGGTGGCACGACGTAGTTTCGGGTCAGCTTCCGCAGAGCGAATGGCCATACCTGTGGGCGCGAGCGCGTGCAGAGGCATAGCCATGGCACTTGTAGTGAGACATGCCAGGCATGATAGTTGATTGTCATACGCAGATCTGGGATTCGAAGGCTCAGCTCGGCCGAACCGCCGCGCCGATCGTGAGCCAGACGGTGCAGGCCGATGCGGCGAGCCACCTCGAAGCGGTGGACCCGGTGGACCGAGCCATTGTGCTCGCTTTCAAGAGCCGCTATCTCGAAGCGGAGATCCCCAACGAGTTCGTAGCCGACTACGTGCGGCAGGCCTCGTCCAAGCTGGTCGGCTTCGCCGGGATCGATCCAACCGACCGCGATTGGCGTGAAGAGCTGCGCATCGCCCAGGAGAAGCTGCACTTGAAGGGCGTGACCGTTTCGCCGGCTCTTCAGAATTTCCACCCCTCGGACACGCGCGCGATGCCGCTGTACGAGGAGTGTACCCGCCGCAACATGCCAATCGTCTTCGAGCAGAATCACCGCAGCCCGGCCACGAAGATGGAGTACGGGCACCCGGCCTTGCTGGACGAGGTTGCCCGGGAATTTCCGGAAGCCCGGATCGTCACTGCCCACATGGGCTATCCCTGGATACATGAAACGGTCGTGCTGCTGGGCAAACACCAGCACGTTTACGCTGACATCGCCGGCTTGCTGCGACAGCCGTGGCTGGCGTACAACGCGCTGCTGGCGGCCTACGAGTACGGGGTCATGGACAAGCTGCTGTTCGGAAGCGGATTCCCGTTTCGCTCGCCGGCGTCGTGCATCGAGTCGCTCTACTCGATCAACCAGATCAGCGCGGGCACAAACCTGGAGACGATTCCCCGTGAGCAACTGCGGGGCATCGTCGAGCGGGAGGCCTTGTCGTTGCTGGGGATCGAGCACGCCAGCGCGTCGAATAACCGTAGCAAGCCCCCGATTCTCTCGCATGATGACTAACCACGTTTGGTGTCGGGCCGGCCAGGCAGCGCTCGTGCTGTGCACCGTCGCGGCCGCGCTGCTGGGATGCCACCGGCCAACTTCGACGGTCGAGCTGGTTTCCTACAAGGACCCGTACTTCCCCGAACCCTACCAGGTTGACTTCGACCACTGCGTTTATCGTGTGGACCGGGGCGGGGACCACCACCTTGTCGGCCGAGCCGACTTTCAACCCTCCGCCGACGGACAGGGCCGCGTCACGCAGTTCCTGCACGTGCACATGTTCTGGAAACCGTGGCCGGGCAAGACCTACGCAGATTCCACCGGCATGGACGCCACACTGCGCTATGTGATTGTGACCCAATCCGGCGTCGCCTCGTACGTGGGCACCGGGTTCGTCTATCCGAAACGGCAGCGGCGCAACGGGACAATCGTCGCCAAGATAGAGCACGCGCGCCTGCGGCTCGAGACGCTGGTGGGCGCTCCGCCCGAGCTGCTCGGCGACGCGCGGTTGAACGGCACGCTCGTGGCCACGCACCAACCCAATCAGGCGCTGGACACGTTGCGTGAGATGGAACTGCACGCTGCCGGCGAGGGTGCGGCGCCGTAGCAGCGGAGCTGGACGCCGCGATCCGAGCCCGAAGCGCGAGCGAGGGTTGCCGCTTCCGCTCTGTCGAGTAGACCGAACCCCTGGCTGGCGCGTTGGGCTGGGTGCCCCGTCCCTTCAGGGATGGAGTACCGAGCAGACCTGCGACCGATCCTAACGCTTGATTCCGTCACCCACCCTTGAACGGTGGGCACCCTCAAACCAGCATGCAAGCACGGGGCCCGCGCCAGACGGTGACGCGGGCCCCGATGTGATTGTATTCGCGACTGCTGGGCGTGCTAGTCGCGGAAGTTGTCCTGATACGCGGAGAACGGCCAGGCGGCCAGATCGCCCATCATCTGGTTCGGCACATTGCCCCAGATGCGTGCCCCGTGAGTCGGGTACGCGTCGATCTGCCAGTTTGCCCCGCGCGACGTCAGGCCAAAGTTCGGCCCGATCTCCTCCCGGAGCTCGTTGCCTACATCCTCCTGCCCGGAGGCGAGCGTGGAGCGCGCCGACCCATCGCAGTAGAGCAGGTTGTCGGTCATGAAGCGGCGGTGCCAGCCGTACAGCAGCACCGCCGGCGGATTGCCGCCGCTGTCCATGCCGATCATGTTGAAGAACGTCGGCTCGCCCAGCAAGATCAGCCGCGCCGGGGATTCCAGGGTCGACGCCCGGTGGCCCCAGGGCCCGATCGCAAAGGCATAGCCGACGTCGATATAACAATACAGGCTGCCACGGTAGCTATTGCCCAACGTATCGTAGCATGCGCGCGTGGCGTTGGGCGCGGGCGAATCGTCGATCCAGGGCGATTCCGGGTAACCCTTATCCGAGGGGCAGTGGTACATCTCCATCTTCTGTTGCTTCCACTCCTCCTCCGTCTCGGTCAACTCGCCATAGAGATAGATATTCAGGGGCCGGTTCTTGCCGGCGTAGACTTCGTTCTTAGCCCCGATGCGCCCGAGCACCGGACCGCAGCTATCGACATCCTCGGCGCACACGCACATATAGCGCTGTGGGCACGAGCGGCCACCCCAGGCAAACCAGTTAGCCTGCCGCCAGCCCCAGATCGTGCCGCGGAACATCTTCGTTGTCGGCTTTCGCATCATTTCGTGGATCGGGATCAGTTGTTCGGCCGGATCGATGTTGGCGTAGGCGTGCACGCCCGTGCCGATGTTCTTGAGATTCGACAGGCACTGGGCACGCTTGGCCTGCTCCTTGGCGCCATGCAAGCTGGGCAGCAGGATCGAGATCAGCAGCGCGATAATCGCCATCACCACCAATAGCTCGATCAACGTAAAGGCCCGGGATCCGAATGAGCGTCTCATAGCGTTCTCCCTGTCCTGGAGACTGCTAGCGGAAGTTGTTCTGGTAGCCGGCGAACGGCCAGTCGGCCTTGTTGCCCCCCAGCGTTTCCGGAAAGTCTCCCCAGATCCGGGCGCCCGGCGTCGGGTAGACGTCGATCTGCCAGTGCGCCCCGCGCGTCGTCAGGCCGTAGTTGTCCCCAATCTCCTCCTTAAGTTCTGCGCCCACGCTTTCGCGGTCGGTGGCCAGCGATGAACGCGCCGACCCGTCGCAATAGAGCAGGTTGTCGGTCATGAAGCGCTTGTGCCAGCCGTACAGCAGCACGGCCGGGGGATTGCCGCCGCTGTCCATCCCGATCATGTTGAAGAACGTCGGCTCGCCTAGCAGGATCACGCGCGCCGGGTTCTCCAACGTCGATGCCCGGTGCCCCCACGGTCCGATCGCAAACGCGCTGGAATCGTCGATGTAGCAATATAGGCTGCCGCGGTAGCTGTTGCCCACCGTGTCATAGCACGAACGCTTCGCGTTGGAGGAGGGCGAGTCGTCGATCCAGGGTGACTCGGGGTAACCCTCGTCGGCCGGACACTGGAACAACGGCATCTCCTGGCGCTTCCACTGCTCCTCGCTCTCGGTCAGCTCCCCGAAGAGGTAGACGTTCAATGGGCGGAACTTGCCCGCGTAGATCTCGGCGTTTGTGCGTGGTCGCCCGAGTAGCGGGCCGCAAGCCGGGCGGTCTTCGGGGCACTTGCACAAATAGCGCTGCGGGCACGAGCGCCCACCCCAGGCGAACCAGTTGGCATGTCGCCAACCCCAGATCGAACCCATGAAGATGCTATGCGTCGGCTTGCGCATCATCTCGTGAATGGGGATGAGCTGCTCCGCGGGATCGGCATTGGCATAGCCCTGGACGCCGGTGCCGATGTTCTTGAGGTTCGACAGACAGTAGGCCCGCTTGGCCTGCTGCTTGGCACCCTGCAAGCTGGGCAGCAGGATCGAAATCAGCAGCGCGATAATCGCCACCACCACCAATAGCTCGATCAGCGTGAAGGCTCTTCGCCTGGCACGATTGAACATGGGACACTCCTCTCTCACCACGGTTGCCGCAACCACCGTGATTTCACATCATCGTCCTATAATGTCTACGCTCCGGCCTTCAGGCGCGCTTGCGCGCGCTGCAGCGCCCGTCAAAGCGCGAGTCTAAGGTCATGGTCAGTCGAAGCGGTTTGCCGCGCCTCTCTGGGGCACGAAAACCAGCCTGCTTCCCCTAAAAGCTACCCGCTCGGCCCCTTCAGGGCAACAAAAAAAGCGGCATTGCCGCCAGTCCGCGCGCAAACACGAGGCCTGCGTCGTCGAGCACCGCAGGCCTCTGAGTCTTGTCCAGATGAACTCGCCGACCGCGCGCTTGACGCCGCCGGACTTGCGGCCCATCTAGCGGAAGTTGTCCTGGAAGCCGGCGAACGGCCAGTCGGCGTGATTGCCCTGCAGCCCTTGCGGGAAGGTACCCCAGATCCGGGCGCCCGGCGTCGGATAGACGTCGATCTGCCAGCCGGGCCCACGTGACGTCAGGCTGATGTTGTCCCCCATCTGGTCCTTCAAGTCGTTGTCAACCTGCTGCTTGCCGGAGGCCAGTGACGAACGCGCCGACCCATCACAATAGAGCAGGTTATCGGTCATGTAGCGCTTGTGCCAGCCGTACAGCAGTACGGCCGGCGGGTCACCCGAGCCGTTGTCCATGCCGATCATGTTGAAGAACGTGGGCTCGCCGAGGAGGATCAGCCGGGCCGGGTTCTCCAGCGTCGATGCCCGGTGCCCCCAGGGGCCGATCGCAAACGCGCTGCTATCGTTGATGTAGCAAAACAGGCTCCCGCGGTAGCTGTTGCCCAGCGTATCGTAGCACGAGCGCTTCGCATTCGCGGCAGGCGAGTCGTCGATCCAGGGTGACTCAGGGTAACCCTCGTCGGCCGGACACTGGAACAACGGCATCTCCTGACGCTTCCACTGCTCCTCGCTCTCGGTCAGTTCCCCGAAGAGAAAGACGTTCAACGGGCGGAACTTGCCGGCGTAGATCTCGCCATTTGTGCGCGGCCGCCCGAGCAGCGGGCCGCACGCCGGGCGGTCTTCGGGGCACTTGCACAAATAGCGCTGCGGGCACGAGCGGCCGCCCCAGGAGAACCAGTTGGCCTGGCGCCAGCCCCACGTGGCGCCGAAGATAGCCTGCGTCGGCTGACGCATCATCTCGTGAATGGGGATGAGCTGCTCCGCGGGATCGGCATTGGCATAGCCTTGGACGCCGGTGCCGATGTTCTTGAGGTTTGACAGACAGTAGGCCCGCTTGGCCTGCTGCTTGGCACCCTGCAAGCTGGGCAGCAGGATCGAAATCAACAGCGCGATAATCGCCACCACCACCAGCAACTCGATCAACGTGAAGGCGCTGCGTTTTTCAACTTTCGACATAGCAATCTCCTCGTTGCGGGCCTTTCCCATCGCTCTCCGAATCCGGGAGAGCAGGCCTTCGACGGTGCTCAACGTCCGTCTGGTTCGCCCATTCGCCTACGGCACACCGCCCCGGTCACACTAGCCCCCGCCGGGCACCAGCGCGTCGCTGCCCGGGCGCATGAACCGTGCGGTCGCCTGTCCGCATTTCTTGCAGACGAAGCTTCCGTCAGCCTCCTGCTTCATCTGCGTCCACTCGTCGTGCGAGACTTCGAAGGTTTCGTTGCACGAAGAGCAGTAGAACTTGTAAACCGCGGTGGAGGTATCACGCTCCAACTTGGTGTGCGGGCGGTTGAGGGCCTTGTATCCCCAGTAGCCACCAGCGATGATCAAGACAAGCACCAGTACGACCAGCAGGCCCGCACTCGTTTTTCCCGAGCGCAACCAACGGCAGGTTGTTCTTGGTTTCACGTCTTCCGTCCTTACCTTGCTTCCGCACACTGCCATGACAGCAACGTGTGATTCCAACCTGGGCGGTTCAGTCGATACGGCCGCCTCCACCATGGGCGCACCATGCTCTCGCACGCCAGCCTCGTTCGCGGCCCGCGGACTGAAACGTCTCCGGCCAAGGCCGAAAGCACGTGGGAGACAGCGCCTAGACTGCCCACCTCACCGCCCAGCCTAGCGGCTACACTCCCAGTTATCAAGACCCCGCCCATGGGCATCCGGCGGTACCCCCGCTGCCTTTCTCGACTTTCACGTCACCGGGCCGGCTCGCCCGCAGCCGAGGGCTGGGCAGCCGAGTATCGGGCCATTGGGACTTTCACCTCCAGAATCTCGCAATCTGATTCGATGTCGGCGCGGATCTGCGCGCAGTCGGCCGGAATCAAAACCACGTCGCCCGCCTGGTACGAACACTCGTACCGCTCCCGGGCCAACTTGCCAAACCCGCTCAGCACAACCCAAATCGCCATTTCAGCGTGGGGAAGATGCTTGGAGATGCCCTCCGCCAGGCGCAGCTTGTCGAGTACGAAGCGCTCGCAAGCCACCACGCGCGTCACGGTGGCGAACATGTCCGCCGTGTGTGAACGGGGTTGCACGATCTGCTGGTCCGGGACGTCGTAGCGGATGTTTCGCAAGGCCTGTTCGATGTGCAGCTCGCGCGGCTGGCCATCGACTCCCACGCGGTCCCAATCATACAAACGATAGGTCACGTCCGAGGGCGTCTGAATCTCGGCCACGACGATTCCGGCCCCAAGGGCGTGGACCGTACCACTGGGCAGGTAGAAGCAGTTTCCAGCCTTCACGGGCCACCGCCGCAGCAGGCCGGACATCCGGGGCGTGTTCGCAGCATCGGCCACGTCCTGGGGCTGAATATCAGGTTTGAGGCCGATGTAGAACTCGGCCCCCGGCTCCGCGTCGAGCACATACCATGTTTCGTGCTTGATGCCGCTTTGCCAACCGGCCGGGTCGTCGGGGGCTGGCTTGGGGTGGACCTGTACGCTCAAGTTCTCGTGGGCGTCGAGGAATTTGATCAGCAACGGGAACCGACCGTCGGCCAGCGCGGCGGCCCCCAGCAGGTCTTTGCCCCACATTTCGATCAGATCGCTGAGCGTGCGTCCGGCCAGTGGGCCGGCTGCCACGCGGGATTCATTATCGGGCAGGCTGACCAGCTCCCACGACTCACCGATCGGCTGGTCCGGGGGAAGCTGCTTGTCGAACAAGCGCGCCAGCGCTCGTCCGCCCCACGGTTTGACCTTGTAGAGCGGCTCGAAAACCACGGGAATCGGCGGCGTCTTCACGGCAGATTAGCTCCAGCATCCGTATCCGCGTCTGATTCCGGGAAGCACAGATACGCCCGCAGGTTCTCGACCGTGGCCGGTCCGATCCGCGCGACTTGCTCCAGGTCTTCCGGGCGGCGAAACGCGACGTGCGGCCGCTGGGCGTCGCGGTACTCAATGATATTGTCGGCAATCTTCGGTCCGATACCGGGCAAGAGCATGAGCTCCGCGCGTGACGCGCCGTTCGGGTCGATTCGGAGCGCCAGGCACTGGGCCGACAGGCAGGCCGGCTCATTGCGCGGTCCACTCAGTGACGACGTCAGGGCGAACGAGGCGAGGAAGAGCACGATCAGAACGGCGGCCGCCCGGGGGCCCGGGCTGGCCTGCCCGGCCGCGGTTGGCTGGTGCTCCTCAGCGGTTCTCATCGCGCGGCTCGCGGTTGCAGGCTCCTGCGTAACTCTGCCAGCCGTCTGTACGCCGGCTTCGGCGTCAGGTCTTCGCGCAGCAGGCCGGCGGAGGGGATCGCATCGCAGCGTCCGTCGACCAGGGCGTGCATGCACACGCTTTCGACGTAGGGCTTGGACAGCGCGATTCGCCCGAGGGCGCCGATCCACTCGGCCTGTGTCTCGTCGGACCAGGGCGTGTGCCACTGCCCGCCGTCGCAGGCACCGTTGCCGCCCACACCAGCACTGCTCTCGGATGGCACTCCGACCGCGGTGATGTGCAGCGGCTTGTTCAGGTTGGCGAGTCGATCGATCAGCACGCTGATCTGGAACAGGTCGCGCAGGTGATAACCGTCACTGCCGATGCCGAAGAGGAATTGCAGCCCGAGTGCATCGAAGTTCACGCCGCTCTGGGTAAGCATGTCGGCGTACAAAAGCGGCGGCACGGTGCGCTGGTTACGGGCGTAGTACTCCCCCCACGGCTGGGTCAACTCCAGAATCGTCTGGCTGTTCGGGGCCAGGTGCTTGGTGATGCTAGCCGCCATCCGCGTCAACTCCATGATCTGCTCGAAGTTGAGCGCGAAGGCGTTGTCGGCGTGCAGTCCACTTGCCACGATCCAAGTGGATACCTGGCCGGCGTAGCGCTGCACAATCCGGCGGATGTGCTCGCGGGCCAGTTCGAAAATCGTCTCGAAGTCGTTCTCCCAGATGTACATCCAGTCCGGGACGAAGCGAACACCGAAGTTCAGCAGCGGCCCGCCGCGCAGCGGGATCTTGGCGGTCGTGCAGGCCTTGACCCAGGCATCGATGCTGGCGAAGTTCTGGGCTTGCTCGGTGGGTTGGATGGCTCGCCAGACCGTAGGAATACGGACGAAGTCGAACGCTTTGTGGGCGTGACGCGTCAAGCTGGGCAGGGGGGTCTCGTTGAGCACCGACACACCCATGAAGTTGTGGGAGAAGCCGCCCGATTGCTGCCGCCGCGACAGAAAGACGGCGGCGTGAAACTGACAGGTGCGCTCGGAGGCGTGCATGCTCAGAGAGAGCGATTCGTCGGCCAGGCGTGCCGCGGCTTCCAGATCTTCGCTGTGCTCCTGGGCCTGAATGAAGAGCTCGCGCGCCTGATTGATCTGCGCGACGATCTCCTCGAAGCCCGGGTAGTCGAACAAGCCCCATTCCTCCCGTTTCAGCGTCAGGCGCATGAGCCGGTGGCGGGCCAGTTCGATGTGCAGGTTGTAGGGCTTGTCGCGGGGGGGCAGGCGCGTGGTCTCCAACTGCACGGTGCCGAAACCCTGGACGGGCCAGAGCAGCGAGAGGCCGACCGGTTCCTGGGAGCGCGTCTCGCACTGGATTTCGCTGTCGACGAGACGCACTTCCCCGCGCATGGGCACGCCGTCCGACCCGATCATGTGGGCCCCCTGAAGGTCGTTCAGAGGGTTGTGATCGCCCGTCGGACAGCACACGAACCTGTGCACGTTGCCGAACCTCCGTTCATCCATTCGGACAACGGGCGCACCGCCCGGGCGAACACGCCCCGCGACTACACCCGCAAACGCAATATCTTACGGCACGAAGGCGCTAGGGAAAAGCGGCGGCCGCCCGGCGGAGCTACGATTCGGGCGTCACCACGATGGCCACGTAGTCGACGTCGGCCTCGAAGCCATCGGTGACCGTGAGCGAGAAGGTCAGGATGGTCGGCGCGGTGACGTCGGGCGCGTCGAAACGGAGGATGCTGGAGAACTGGCCGCGCAGCTCGACGGTCGGCGAGCCGGCCACTTGTCGCCAGATATGGCTCAACTGGTCGCCATCGCCGTCGCTGGAAGCGGTTCCGGAGATTACCACTTCCGCACCGACAGAAACCTCCTGATCCGCGCCTGCGCTGGCGGCCGGCGCGGTGTTGGCGAGCGATTGCTCGATCAGGTCCTGGGGAACGTTGGTGGCCGCGGTCTGATTGTCAGTATCGAAGAACGGGCACCCGCCCAGCGACAGCCCCGCCGCCAGCACCACCATCGGTGCGGCCCGGCCTCCGTGCGAAAGATGAAACATAGGCACCTCCAGTGCATTCTAGCCCAGCCGGCAAGCGAGGCCGCACGCACGGCGCGTAGACCCCGCCCAACCGCGCGCTTGGCGCCGGTCAGCGACCCAGTATACTCCTCTGTAGAGCATGTCGGTCTCTGGCAGGCGCGGCCTTGAGTAGCCGCGGCGGCCGGGTGTGGGTCACGGTCCCATTCGGCGGCCCTGCCGACTTCGAAGAGAGCCCGGCGCGGCTTCTCAGCGACGATTGGCGCACGATCGTCAGGCTTTGGTGTACTCGTGTGCCCCCCCCGAGGGCCGGGCGGTGTCCGGACCGTGGGGAAGTGAATGGCGTGGGCCGCGAAACACGCATGGGTGCACTCGGCCCCCCGCGGTTGATGAACCCCATTACCCGCCCAGGTTGGAAGGAGATCCGGCGATGCCGAGCGCGGACGATAACCTCAAGGCCTGCGAGGAATGCGGGGCCTCGATCTACCCCGAGATGCTCGATAAGCACACGGCGGAGCGCTGGCAGGACCGACTCCTCTGCCCGCATTGCCTGAAGGAAAAAAAGGAGGCAGCGCCTGCGGATCAGCTACCGGCCGCGACCGCCCCCCCAGCCGAAGAGGAAGCTCACGCCATCTCGCTGGCGCTGGAAGCGGAGGAAGACGAGCCCATGGACCGGCCTTCGCGGAACATCACGTTCGGCGGAGGCGGCCTCACGTTCGAGCAGATGGGATCGGCGGAGGACAAGCACCGGCGGGCACTGCTGAAGGGCTCGCCAAGCGCCACGCGTTGCCGCATCTTCCACAGCAAGATCAACGACCCGTCGATGTTGCACATGGTCCAACAGATCAACGAATGGGCCGACCAGAGCGAGGACATCGAGATCAAGTTCGCCACGAGCACAATCGGCGTCGTGGAGGGTAAGCACGCCGACCCGCATCTGATTGTGACCGTGTTCTATTGATGAGCCCGCGCACGGCTTGGCGCCAGCGCATAGTACGTGTCGGCACAGCCTCCGGGCAGCGCCTGGCGGCGGCGCTGTGGATTACGCCGCCAACAGCGGGAACGCCACACGACGGCGTCCGAGCTAGGAACACCTGTGATACTCGCCAGATTCCTGACAACCGAGGGGCGTACGTGTTTCGGTCGCCTGCGCGATGAGCGGACTGCGGAGCTATTGACCGGAGATCTGTACGGCGAGTTGGTTTTTTCTTCGACGACTGTCCCCGTCGCGAAGTTGCTGCCACCGGTCGTCCCGCCCAACATCTTCGCGATCGGGCGGAACTACCGGGCCCACGTGGCTGAGACGGGCGCGCGCCCACCCGGGCAGCCGCTGGTGTTCATGAAGGCCACGACGGCCTTGACGGCCACCGAGACGGCGATCGTACTGCCGGAGAGCGCCCCGGACGAGGTCGATTTTGAAGCGGAGTTGGCCGTGGTGATAGGCCGCGTGGCGCGGCGCGTCACCGAAGATGAGGCTCTCGACTACGTGCTGGGATACACGTGCGCGAATGATGTCTCGGCCCGTGACTGCCAGCGAAACGACAAGCAGTGGACGCGGGCCAAGGGTTTCGACACGTTTTGTCCGTTGGGACCGTGGCTGGTAACGGCTGATGCGTTGGATCCCGATGCGCTTGCGATCCGTAGCCGGCTCAACGGGCACGTAATGCAGGACTCTCACACGCGCGAGATGACGTTCTCATGCCGCCGGCTGATCAGCTATCTGTCGCACCAATTCACGCTGCGGCCCGGGACGGTGATCCTGACCGGGACGCCCGACGGTGTCGGCTTTGCGCGCCGGCCCCCGGTGTTCCTGCAACCGGGCGACCGCATCGAGGTGGAGCTCGAGGGGATCGGCACGCTTGTGAACGAGGTGACGTGCTAGTTGACCATGAACTGGATCCTGTGGGCTACCGATCAGGCCCGGGACACTGTACACTCCCGTGCCGGGCGGTCTGTTGGCGAATGCCGAGAACGGGCGCGCCGACACCGCCCAGGAGCCGAACGTGGGGACTCGCGCGGGTTAATCGGCAAGTTCCAGCTTGTGCGCCGGTACATCTGTGGAAACGTCCGCCCGATTTTCGTTTGGCGGCCAAGCTGTTCACGACCTGAGGAAGAAGAACGCACATGGCGAAAAAGCAAACCGGGACAGCAGAAGAAACGCAAAACGGCCTACGCGAAGGTGTCTTCGAGTTGTGCGAGCAAGGGGCCGGTTTCCTGCGCGATCCCAAGCGCAACTATACCCCCCGCTTCGAGGACCCCTACATCTCCGCGGATGCCGTTCGCAAGTTCGGCCTGCGCGGCGGGGAAACCGTCGCCGGGGAGGTCACGCGCGTCCAGAAGGGCAACCGCTGCTACAAGATCAGCCGCGTGGACAGCGTCAACGGTGTTTCCGCCAAGGATTGGATTCCGCCGAAGCCCCTTGAAGAGACCACGGCGATCGATCCCGACCAGGCGCTGCATTTCAGCACGCCGGGCGGTCCGCTCACCATGCGGGTAGTGGACCTGTTCACGCCGATCGGCCGGGGACAGCGCGGCCTGATCGTGTCTCCTCCCCGCACCGGCAAGACCATGCTGCTCCAGCAGATGGCGCACGGGATCGCCGACAATCATCCCGAGATATACATGATCGTCCTGCTGATCGACGAGCGGCCCGAAGAGGTGACCGAGTTGCGGCGCAACGTCCGCGGCGAGGTCGTCGCATCCAGCAACGATCTCGACGTTGCCTCACACGTGCGCATCGCGCGGCTGGTGATCGAGCACGCCCGCCGCCTGACTGAGAGTGGCCAGCACATTGTGATCCTGCTGGACTCCATCACGCGCCTGGCACGAGCTTTCAACAACTTCGTCGGCAGCAGTGGGCGAACGATGACGGGCGGCCTGGACATCCGGGCCTTGCAGGAACCAAAGCAGATTTTCGGCTCGGCCCGCAACGTCGAGGACGGCGGTTCGCTGACGATCATCGCTACCGCCCTGATCGATACGGGCAGCCGTGCTGACGACTTCATTTTTCAGGAGTTCAAGGGCACCGGGAACATGGAACTCATGCTCGACCGCGACCTGGCCAACCTGCGCATCTGGCCCGCCATCAACCTGCGCCAGTCCGGCACCCGGAAAGAAGAGAAGCTGCATTCGCCAGAGACGCTGAAGAAAGTCCACATGCTCTATCGTCAGCTTGACGATCTCCCCCCGCTCAAGCAGATGACCACCCTGCTCGAGCGCATGCAGCCGCACCCCGATCTCCAGTCCTTCCTCGATAGCCTGCGGGCACTCACGTGATCATCGGCATCCTGTCGGACTCGCACGGCGACCGGCCCCGCACGGCCGAGGCCGTTCAGGTCCTGCGGCGCCATGGTGCCGAGGCGTTCATTCACTGTGGTGACGTGGGCGGGGAGTTCGTGCTGGCCGACCTGGCCGGGCTGCGGGTGTGGTTCGTCTGGGGTAATACCGATTCGCCTGATGCCTCCCTCGAACGCTACGTCCAATCGCTGGGGCTCCCGCTGCCCGAGTGCGTCCCGCTCCGGCTGCAACTGGCCGGACGCTCGCTGGCAGTCTTCCACGGACACGAGCCGCAGTTCACGAGGTTGACACGGCTCGTGCAAGCGGAACGGCCGGACGCGCTCGCGCGGCTCATGCCCGGCTGCGACTACGTGCTGCACGGTCACACGCATCGTGCCTCCGATCTGCGCGTCGGCCCTGTGCGTTTCATCAACCCCGGGGCGTTGTACCGCGCACGCACGCACACCGTGGCGACGCTTGATCTGAAGCAGGATCGCGTCGAGTTCTGGGAAGTAAACGACCGCTGAGCCCCGCCTGCGCGACTCCCCCAAAAAACCGGGCCGCCCGTGCGGCCCCTATCCGGGCGCCCGCCCGGGCGGCGTGTGGGTGGGCGATGCGCAACAAGCACGTTGCATACCAACAGCACCGCTTCGGCGGACCATTTTCGCGCGCCGCGGGCGGCTGCGGCAGTTGAACCGTCACACACGGCAGTGGCGTGCTGCGCGAGTTACTGTGGCGCCGAGAGTTGCGCGCTCCCGTCTGGGTTGTCACGGGTCGGCCGCTGGAAGCACGCTGGAGCAAAATCAGTCCACTTTGTCAACAGTTCTTTCCCTGCCAGGTCGAGAAAGCGAAGCCCCGCTGCGCCGCCATTGAATCTTTCAATTTCGCGCTGCGATCTGCCCGATTCAAGGGATATACTAGACCGTGAAGGTTGGCACGGACCAACCCCTGCGTTGTACGACAAGGGAGTGTATCGTTTGCGAGAACCGTTACGCTGAACCCTGGGAGGCCGGGCGTGTCACCACTCCGACGGAGGCGCCGCAGAGCGTTGGGTCGGGGTAGACGACGGCCACCCCCTTTGCTCGCAGGGTTCTAGCAAACTGCTCCCACCGGCGAAGGCGGAGGTTGTTCCAGATACAGCGACGGGCGTCGCGTCGGCAGACCGCCGAGCACGCCCGTTCGCTTTTGTGCCCAGCGCCCGAACGCAGGCGGTGCGGCACAAACACGCCTGCTAACCAAGCCGCGACCTGCCAACCGAGCCGCGACTGTGAAGGAGCGGTTGCCGACGAACCGCTTGCTTGCGCGCGCCGCGACCATAAGGGAGCGGTTGCCGAAGGCTCAGTTGCTCACCGAGCCGCGACCGTAAGGAAGCGGTTGACGAAAGACGCGTTTGCTGACCGAGCCGCGACTGTGAAGGAGCGGTTGCCGAAAAAACGCTCCCCCACGCGCACGACTCGATTCTGCTGCCAACGTCTGGACGCATCCGGGATAGGTGCTAAGAAGCCCTAACACTACCATGGTGGCACCGGCGCCGAAGCCGGTGACTCACGGGCGACACGCCCGTGCCACCCAGTTCTGTCAGGCGTTCCAAACACTCCGCGTTTACGGCGGCGCGCCGCTACTGCTCGCCGATCAGCAGCGCGATGTAGGGATCGATGTCGAACCCGTTGACCACGCCGTCGGCGTTGATGTCGGCGAGCATTCGTTCACAGTCGGTGTGCACGGGATCGTAGTAATCCGGGCCCTGGAGTGCCAGGATGAAGGGGTTGATGTCGAACGTGTCGATCGTCCCATCGCAGTTCAGGTCGCCATAGCGGTACGAGCCGAATTCGTCGGCGCCCATATCAACGCGTGCACCGGGCACGGCGTCGCCATCCCAGAGACGATACTCGCCGTCCATGTCGGTCTCGCCGGGCGCCGCCACAAACGCCGGATCGCCGGCGTCGATGCAGGGTGAGCCTACGGCGAGGTGGTAGTCGTCGTTCGCCGGATCGACAAAGAGTGGATCGGTATCGATGTTGCCCTCGCCGAACCAGCCGCCCTGGACGTCGCAGTAGCCTAGTATGATTGCCGAATCGTCGTTATTCCAGATTGGGACATTGTTGTCCCACAGGATGCAGTTTGACAGCGCCACCGTATTGGGGGACAAGTGTTCGATCGAGTCGCAGGCCACGCCAGCCCCGAGAACGGCCGTATTTGCGGCGAGCGTGCAGTTCACGAGCGTCGCGTTGCTGGCCTCGTGGCAGTAGATCCCGCCGCCGTGGTTGTCGGCCGAATTCCCGCTAACAATGCAGTCGGTGAGAGTTGGGCTGCTCTGGTATAGGTAGATTCCGCCGCCGGCGTAGCCGGTCGAATTGGTGTTGATCGTGCAGTTGGCGAACGTGGCGCTGCCGCCTTCGCAGTTGACACCGCCGCCGTAGATATCGGCCGAATTCGCACTGATTGAGCAGTTGGTGAACGTTGGGTCGCCATTACAATAGACGCCACCGCCAGCCGAATACTGGCCAATTACGACGTTGTCGTTGATTGTGCAGTTGGTGAATGTCGGACTGCGGCCACAATAGATACCTCCACCTGTGGCGTAGATACCCATGACCGAGTTGCCGTTGATCGCGCAGTTGCATAGCGTTACGTTGCTCATGTAGCAATAGACGCCACCGCCGCGGGCAAGCCCGCTCGTTGCGGTGTTTCCACTGATCGTGCAGTTGCTGAGGGTCGGGTGGCTCATGTAGCAGTATATGCCACCACCATAGGCGAAATTCGTGGTGGAGTTACCGTTGATCGAGCAATTGCGGAACGTCGGGTGGCTCCGGAGGCAGTGCACGGCGCCACCGTAGCTCGCTTTCCCGTTCGTGATCGTAAAACCGTCGACGACCGCATCAGGCCCTTCGCGGTTGTGGAAGTAGAGCCCGCGCCCGTTGCCTTCGCAGTCGATGACGCACATGGTCGGATCACCTGAGACGCTGCGCAGCTCGATCGACTTGCCGCCGAAGTCCAGGTTCTTGTTACCCTCGCCCGTGTACGTTCCGTCCGCGACCTGGGCAACATCGCCGTTGACCGTGGCGTCGATTGCCGACTGGATCGTCGGATACTCGCTTGGCACTGAGAGTGTTGTCGTAAGGTAGAGCGTAACGCTGACCGTGCGCGGCGAGTTCACGGCCTGCGAGTCGGTCACTTCCAGGACGGCGGCGTACGCTCCGTGAGGCCAGCCGCTGGTACTCGGACTGAGCGTCACCTGGTCCACCTCGCCATCGGACTGGCCGCTGGACGGCAGGACCATGAGCCACGCCGGCTGGCCGGAGATTCCCCAATTCAGCGTTTCGCCCCCGCAGTCGCGCAGTGACAGCATCTGAGCCGGCGGGTTATCCCCGCCCGCTGGTGCCGAGAACACGAACTCTGTCTGGTCCACTGCTATGGAAGCTGCCGCTGGGTTGAACTCGTAGGCCCCGATGTCGACATTGGCGATGGTGTCCCCGTTTCCATCCAGCGGGCGTACGTTGCCGTCCAGGTCGTCGGTCGGCAGGACGTCATACGCCTCGGTCGCGCCGGCGTCGATACAGGGCGAACCAGCGGCCAGATGAAGGTCGTCGGGGAATGCGAAGAGTGGGTCGGCGTCGATGTTACCCACGCCGGGCCAGCCCCCTTGGACGTCGCAGAAGGTCAAGGCCAGCGCCGAACCGTCGTTGTTCCAGATCTGGCTGTCGCCGTTCCAGAGGATGCTATGCGACATCGTTACGGTGCTGGGATCCGAGTGGTCCTTCGAATCACACGCGAGCAGGGCGCCGCGCGCCGCATGATTGGCGATCATCGTGCAGTTGATGAACCGCGGGCCGCTACGGTAGCAGTACACTGCGCCGCCGTCCTCGGCAGTCGAATTATCGCTGATCGTGCAATTGGTGAAGGTCGGGTCGCTGGCTACGGCATGGATGCCGCCGCCGCTGCCCCAGAGAGACACATTACCGCTGATGGTGCAACGCGCAAAAGCCGGGCGGCCGCCCAGGCAGGAGACGGCGCCGCCCTTGCGATCGATGGAATTGCCGCTGATCGTGCAGTTGGTGAAGGTCGGGCTGCTGTAGCTGCATCGAATGCCGCCACCGTAGTCGGATGCCCAATTCTCGCTGACCGTGCAGTTATTGAACGTCGGGTTGCTGTTCCCAACGCACATCACTCCGGCGCCCGAGAAACGTGAGCGATTCCCGGTGATCGTGCAGTCTAGGATCGTCGGGGCGCTCCTGTGATCGCAATACAACGCCCCACCGTCGTCACTCGAAGTGTGTCCCTGGGCTGAATTTCCACTGATTGTGCAGTTAGTGAGGGTCGGCCTGCTGCTGTAGCAGTAGACGCCGGAACCACCGATAGTGCCCGAGCTGCCCTTGACTAGGTTCCCGCTAATCACGCAATCCTCAAGCGTCGGATGGCTCTCGTAGCAATAGACACCACCGCCCGCGTCGGCATAGCCGTTTGTGATCGCGATTCCATCGACAACTGAGTTGGGCTCTTCGCCGGTGTGGAAATTAAAGCCCCGATGCCGATCGTAGTCACTGCCCTCGCAGTCGATGATGCAGGTCGTCGGGTCGCCGGAATCGCTGCGGACCGTGATCGCCTTACCCTCAAAGTCGAGGTCGCGGTTGCCGACGCCCGTGTATACGCCATCGAGCACGACGACCTCGTCGCCATCCATGGCGGCGTCGATGCCTTCCTGGATCGCGTCGAAGGGGTGGCTGGCCGAGCCGTCTTCAAGCGGGTCGCTGACGGTTGGATCGCCCGGGCCAGGATCGTTCGGGGCGTCGTCGTCCACATGCCAGGTTGTCTGTCCCAGCGCAACCGCCGCCAGGAAGATCACGGTCAAGGTCGATATCCAAAACCTGATTTGCATGGCCGTTGCCCTCCTGCCACCAAATTCCCGAGAAAGATGGATGTTGCCAGTATTCTAGCATGTTCGGGGTGGAGGCCAAAACCCAACTTCCTCCGCCCGGCTGGGCCGAGATTCCCATCTCGGCCCTTACATGGGTGCGAGATGGGGCTGGAAGGGTGCGAGAGGGGATTCTCGCCCCGGCTGCTCCGCGAATTGGGATTTTCATCCCCCGTGGGTGCGGCGCAAGCCCCATGAGAACGCGGAAGGAGTTTTGGGATAGGTTCCAGTGTCTTGGGAACTTCGAGGGAGTGGTCGCGCGCGCTTCGGGGCGTCGGCCGATCGTCGGACGCAGTGCGCGCGGCCGACCACACGCGATTCCAGCCGCGTCTTGGCGGGCGGGTCAGCCGTTGTGGTTCAGGGGTAGTACGATCTCGAAGCGGGCGCCGCGGCCGGGGACGTCTGTGGCGGTGATGGCACCCTGCATCTCGCTGATCAGACCATGGGCGACGGCCAGGCCCATGCCGGCGTTGCGGGCCGGCCCGGCGCCGAGCTCGCCCTTGGTCGTGCAGAAGGGCTCGAAGAGGTGTTCCGCAGCCTCGGGCCGCAGGCCGCCGCCGGTGTCGGTGACCGAGACGCAGACATTGTTCTCATCGCGGCGTTCCAGAGTGACGACCAGCATGCCGCCGTTCTGCATTACCTCGAGCGCGTTGTCCATGAGGCAGTTGAGAACCAGGAGGAACTGCTCGCGCGGGACCGGATAAGGCGGGATCTCCTGGCAATCGACGACCAGCTTCACGTGGCGCTGCGCGGCGCGCAGCTCGTTCTGGTCGCAGAAGTAGAGGACGATTTCGGTCAGATCGGAGAAGTCGGCGGGCCGGTGGTCGGCCTGGGCGAAGATGAGCAGCTTGTGGGTGATATCGGCCGCCCGTGCGATGGCCTCCGTCGTTCGCTGCAGCGTGCGCCGCATCGCCGTCATGGTGTTCATGTTCATCGCGTATTCGACGCTGGTGGCGATGCTGCAAAGCAGGTTGTTGTAGTGGTGGGCCAGCGAGCCACACAGGGCGCCCAGGCTGGTCAACCGCTCCCGCTTCTTGACCATGCGCTGCAAGCGCACGCGCGCCGTGATATCCCGCAACCACACCGCCACGCCCCGCAACGAACCGCCGCTCTCCTGCACCGGCGTTATATAGACGGCGTATTCGATTGGTTCGGCCTCGGTGCCGCCCAGGCGGACGCGGAACTCGACCGGCTCCTGTGAAGAGATGCAGGCTGCGAGGTGCTGCCCCACCGTCGCCCGATGTCTTTCCGGAAACACCGAGCTGACCGGGGCCCCACGCGCATCCAGGCCGCCTATGCAGCCGAAGAGCTTCTCGGTCGCGGCGTTCCAGGCCACGACCGACCCGTCCGGCTCGCAGGCCAGTATCGCCAACCGGGCTCCTTGGAAGAGGCTTTCGAGGTAGGCCGCGTCCAATCCGGAAGGTCTCGTTGGATTCTCAGCCGCGCTCGTGGTCACGCCTCAACACCGGCCGCAGAAACACGTACGAGTCATAGTATTGCCCATCCCTTTCTTCGGTCAGAAACGCGCCGCCGACGATGCCGAACAGGTCGCCCTTTTCGCTGGGGGCGAGCAGGACAAACTCGCCGGGATCGAGCGTGACGGCGAACCCCGCCGCCGGGAACGCGCGGCCGCCGTGCTTGGGCACCTGCCACAGCCCCGCCTCGGTACGAATCCAGCGCCAACCGGAAAGCCGCTGCCGCACTTCCGGAACGACGATCAGGTGGACGCGGTCGGTCTGTTGCGGATCGATGCTGTAGCTGACGCGGAGGACATTGCGGCTCTGGGGCCAGGTCCCGCCGGTCAGAATGCCGTCGCGGTCGATGAAGAACAGGGTTTGCTCGCGGGGCCCGGTGTCGAGTTCCAGGGCCAGCGGGAATCCCGGGGGCATCTGTATGGGATCCGGGCGGTTGATGCGGGCCCCCTCGATGGCGTCCAGGGCGACCTTGACGGCATCCCACCACTGCTCCCGTCCGATACCTACGCGCAACCCGTTACGACGCAGGCAGAGTTGCGTTTCGCTGTCCAGGCCGTTCTCACGCAGATGGTTCCAGACCTTTTCGGCCAGCAGGCGCTGGCCGCGAGGCACCTGGATGTGCAGCATGTTCAGTTCGTTGAGCAGCGGAAGTGTGCGCAGCGGCGCTGCAACCGGTGTGGTCGCTTCGACCGGCACGGCGAAGGCCGTATCAGCAGCATCCGATGCGCTGGTTAGTGTGGGTGCGTTCGGCTCGGCGGTACGCGCGGGCCCCCACGCTCCGCTGCAACCTGCCAGCAAAAACATGCCCAGCGCGAGGACCCAGCCACGCGATTGACGCCCTGCTAGCCGGCTTGGAAACGGCAACGGAACCACTCGACTACCAATAGACAACCGGTCGCTGCTCCGGTCGGAAACCAGCGCCCGCACAGCTTGCGGCACGCCACACCAACGCCGCCCACCCCGCGGGCGAGGGCCCTGGCTCCTGCTGACAAATGATGTCGCGGCCCATCATAAGCTGCACTACTTACTGCTCTCACCGGCATCGCCGCGACTGATGCGATTATAGCATCCGGCGTGTGGCATTACCATCCGGCCCTACCATTGGGCCTCCTCGAACGGGCCGCGCGGCGCCGGGCCCTTGGCCCTGCGACTGATGCCCTTGAGGATGGCGCCTGCCAGAGCCAGGTCCGCCGGCGTCGTGATCTTGATGTTGCGCTGGTCTGTGGTCACAACGGTGACGGCGTGTCCCAGCCGTTCCACGGCTTGGGAATCGTCGGTCGGGTGAAAACCGGCCGGCAACTCGGCGTAGGCTCATTCGAGCAGATCGCGGCGAAAAACCTGTGGCGTCTGCGCCTCGTAGAGACCGGCGCGCGAGACGGTCTCGTCGATCGCCCCCGATTCGGCCACGCGCTTGATCGTACCGGCCAGCGGCGCCGCGAGGATGGCCGCCCCGCTCTTGGTTGCCTCTTCGAACACCTGGTCAATCCACGTGTCCAACACGCACGGGCGTACCGCGTCGTGCACACATACCAACTCGGCCGCCTCATCGACCTCGGCTAGCGCCGCCTGCACGGACTCGTAGCGCTCCGCCCCGCCGCGCACGAGCTTGACACCCATGAACATTATGTTGGCGGCGTATTTCTCCTTGACGACGTCGTAGTCCTCGGGGGCCACCGTCAGCAGCGTCTGACAGACGTCCGGGCGGCTGATGAACAGTTCGATGGTCCGGATGAAAATCGGACGGTTGTCAATCTGCGCGAACGGCTTCTTGACGTTGCCCCCGAATCTCTGCCCGGCTCCCGCCGCCGGAATGATCACTGCCACCTTGGCCATCACCCGTCTCCTGGTCGCGTGCTCTCGATTGGATACGATGCCGGCTGGCGCGGCTCTGGTCAAGCCGCGGGGATTCGGACCAGCGGAGAAAAGCGTACAGGGGCAAGGCGTGTGCTATACTACCGCTCTGCGCGCGTCCGCGTTGGCGCGCAGCCCGGACAGCAGAGCACGCGGGACGAGGACTGGGCCCATGAAACCAGGCAAGCGCACGACGGTCTCGTGTTGGATGGCTCTGTGGGGGGCGGTTGTTCTGACCGGCTGCCAGGAGGGCTGGAAGCGCGAGACAGAGCTGCCGCCCGAGCCGGCTCCGCAGGCCGCGCCGGCCCTGGATCCAGTATTGTCCGGCACAATCGGATCATACGCGGCCCTGGGCAGCGTAGACACCACACTGGTGCGCGGCTTCGGCTTGGTGATCGGGCTGGGCGATGCGGGCAGCAGCGATTGCCCCACCAGCGTGCGCGAGCATTTGATCGACTACTTCAACAAGCGGATCGCGGCCGGCCGCCCGACTGGATACCGCCCGCGTTTCTCGCCGCAGCGTCTGATCGACTCGCGCGACACGGCGGTGGTCGAGATTCTGGGGATGGTGCCCCCGGGTGCCCCGCGGAACACGCGCTTCGACTTGCAGGTCGAAGCGATCGCCGGGACCGAGACGCGCTCGCTGCACGGCGGGCTACTGCTGCCAAGCGAATTGCGGCTGTACGATGTCGCCGTCAGCGGCAAGGGCATGCTGTCCGGGGCAACGGTCGCGTACGCGCACGGGCCGGTCTTCACCAACCCGTTCGTCTCCGATCCGCGCAGCACAACGGCGAGCGACCCGCGGCGGGGCTTCGTGCTGGGCGGGGGGCGTACGACCGACGAGCGCAACGCCCGGCTGCTGCTGATGGAGCCATCGTATTCCATGGCCCGGCGCATCGAGCGCCGCATCAACCAGCGTTTCGGCCATTCTCCCAAAGTTGCGGAATCGATCAGCCGGGGAAACCTGGTTCTGCACACGCCGCCGCAATACGCGGACAAGCCGGACCTCTTCATCCGGCTCGCACCCTATCTGTACTTGCAGGATCACGTGTCATTCACCGAGCGCAAGATGCGCGAACTGGTGGATCTGGCGGCCCGCCCGGAGGCGGATTGCGAACGCATCGCACTGGTGTGGGAGGGAATCGGGCGAACCACCATTCCGCAGATTCAACCGCTGTATACCCACGAATCGCCAGCGCTCAGTTTCCACGCCGCGCGCACCGGGCTGCGTCTGCGCGACGTTACGGCGCTGCCGATCGTGGCCGAGATCGCCGCCAACCCCGAGCAGCCATACCGCCTGCTGGCTATTCGCGAATTGGGCGAGTGCCACTACCCGCAGGCAGCCGTGAAGCTGGCCCCGCTGCTGGACGACGACGACCAGGAGGTCCGCATCGCCGCGTACGACGCGCTCCTGAGCCAGCGTCATCCGCGCGTGCGCACGGTGCGCTTCCCGAACGCGCTCGACCCGAACGAGCTAAACCTGATCCTCGATGTGATCGAAACGAGCGGGCGTCCGCTGATCTACGTACGCCGCACGCGGGCCCCGCGCGTGGCGGTGTTCGGCGAGCGGATGCCGCTGGTTCTGCCCGTGTTCTACAACCATCCGGAGGATTGCGTCACGATCAATGCCCGGAACGAGACCGACGACGACGTTACGGTGTTTTCGCGGGCGCCGCGAAGTGGGCTGTCCGAGAAGATCGTGATTCCGCCGCGCGTCGTCGATTTGATCGTTGCCCTGGCGGATGTGCCCGAGAAGGACGAGGCCGATCGGCTGCGCGGCATTGGGCTGACGTACTCGCAAGTAGTGCAGGTGCTGGCAACGCTGTGCCAGGACGGGACCATCCCGGCTGAGTTCGTCCTGGAGCAGACCAGCCTAACGGAACTGCTCGGTCCGCAGCCGTTTCCGGACCGGCCCGAGGCGGACGAGCCGGAGAACGGCTCCGACGACGCTGGCGTGAGCACCTTCGATGAGCCGCTGTTGCCGCCGGAGCCGCCCGCAGAACGGGAGCAATCATGAGCCGCCGCCCATCACCATCCGCGCGGGTCCGCCTGCAAAAATACCTCTCGGACGCGGGCGTGGCCTCGCGCCGCCGGGCCGAGGAGCTGATCGAGAAGGGTCGCGTACTGGTCAACAACGAGGTGGTGGACACGCTCCCGGCGTTCGTGGATCCGCAGCACGATCACATCATTGTGGACGGGGCCCGGGTTCGGCCCCAGCAGCACGAATACTTCATGCTGCACAAGCCGAAGGGCGTAATCTGCACCAACCGTGACGAGGGCGACCTACCAGCGGGCCGCAGGGGCGCGGAACCGCGCGTGCGCGCCGTGGACCTGCTACCACCGATGAAGGAGCGGCTTTTCGTCGTCGGGCGCCTCGACATCGACAGTACCGGCTTGCTGCTGATGACCAACGACGGGGAACTGGCCGAGAAAATCGCCCATCCGCGCTACGGCATACCCAAAGTGTACCGCGTCGAGGTGCGCGGGGCGGTGGCGAATGATCTGCCGGCACAGGCCCGGAAAGGCGTTTACCTGGCCGAGGGCCGGGTACGCGCCTCCGAAGTGGAGATTATCCACCGCAGCCGCGAGCGGAGTGCCTTGCGGATCACGCTGCGCGAAGGGCGTAACCGGGAAATCCGGCGACTGCTGGCACGCTTGGGACATCCCGTCAAGACGCTCAAGCGAATCCAGATCGGTCCACTGATACTGAAGCGCCTGCCGGTAGGTGGCGCCCGCCGGCTGACCCGGCCAGAGCTTGAAGCGCTGCACCGCGCACTGGAACGGCCGGCAGGGCCGCGCACGCGTCCGCAGCGCAGGTCGGCCGGGACCGCCAAGCCGAGGCCGGCCAAGACTGAGACGCCGCCGACCCCCGCGGCCAGACGCAGGCCGGAATCACGCAAACGGGGCGACAAGCCGGCCGAACCGGCCACGCGCCCGCGCAGGTTGATTACGTGAGCGCCGCCCAGCCCACATTGAGCTACGACGAGTGGGTCAAGTACGTCTTTGATCGGCTGGTCGAGGACGTGCCGTGGTACGTTGATGAGCAAGCGCGCCGATTCAATGAGCGCAAAGACGCCGACGCCGGTCGTTTCGGCTCAGTGATTCGCAGCGTAACCGGCAAGCACGGTGCCCCGAGTGTGGTGCTTCATTCTATTAGAGGTTCTTAGATCAGCCGAAAACAGCGACCGGAAACAGTGACCGAGCGAAATCAGACGCCAGAGACGCACGCCAATGAGCTTCGCTGCCACCTTGTCGACGCTGCCGTTCATCCTCACCGAAGGCGCACTAATCGAGCGATTGCGGCGGAACCCGGCGGCGCGCCTGGATCCGCACGTCGAGCACGCCGGCCTGATCTACGAACCAGCCGGGAGGGCGGCGCTGGGGCGGCTGTGGCGGGGGTATCTCGACGTCGGCCGCGACCACGATCTGCCGATGATTGTCTGCTCGCCCACCTGGCGGGCCAGTTCGGACCGGCTGCGGGCCGCCGGCTTCGGCCCGGGCGATGACGTCAACGGCGACGGTGTCCGTTGCCTCGCCGCGATGCGGGACGAATACGGCGACTACGCCCGGCACGTGTACATCGGCGGGCTGAGCGGATGCCGTGGCGATGCCTATTGCCCCGCGGAGGCGCTGTCCGAGGACGAGGCGACTGTGTACCACCAGCCGCAAATGCACGCCCTGGCCGCGGCAGGCGTCGACTTCCTGATGGCGGCGACGCTGCCGGCCGCGGGCGAAGCGATCGGCCTGGCGCGGGCGATGGCGGAATGCCAGGTGCCCTACGTGCTCAGCTTCGTCGTTCGCCCATCGGGAACTCTGTTGGATGGGACGCCGCTGAGCGAGGCCGTTACCCGCATCGACCGCTGCGTGAGCCCGGCCCCGCTCGCCTACTTCGTCAACTGCGTGCATCCGACCGCGTTCGCCGCGGCAATGCGGCGGTCCGCAGGCGTGCGCGAGCGTGTGCTGGGTTTGCAGGCCAACACGTCGCCCCGGCCGCCCGAGGATCTGGACGGCCGCGAGACCCTTGATGGCGAGGCCCCGGGAGTCTTCGCGGACGCGCTGCTAGACGTCCAGCGAGAGTTCGGAACCAGGATCCTGGGCGGCTGTTGCGGCACGGACGAGCGACACATTCGCTGCATCGCGGAGGCGGTTAGAGCCACCGACAACTGAGCGTACGCGAAGGCCGGCGACTGGCTCGGTGGACTTGTGGCGGCGCGGCGTCGGGCGCATAATCATGTGCGGACCGTCCGCGATTGGCGCGGGCGGCAGCGATGCATGGAACGCTGGCCGCACAGACGCTCAGCAGAAACACGCGATCCGCCAACTCAAGCGGATGGCGCGCGTGCCCGCCGACCAGTGTAGGTCGGTTGGTCCGAGAGCGTTTCCAGGTGCGCGGCGAAAGGAGGACGCAATGGACTGGGTCAATTGGCTGATCGATCTGATTCGCTCCATCATCAACCTGATTCTCTCGTACTTTTAGGATCTGGGGGGGGCGTATCGGCAAAACAGGCGGGGCCGACGTCTCGTCGCTTGGCCGGTGGGCGCGGCGAGGCGTCTCCCCGCTTCTGATGCCGGCGTCGGTCACCATCTCCGGTCTCGAGGAGCAGCGCCGCCGCCGCCACCACCACCACCATTTCCACACTCCAGACGTCCGATAGAAGCAATGCGCGGCGTGCTTTGCGCCAGCGCGGCGTTCGCGGTCCGGCTCACATCGCGGGGCGGTAGGCCCGCGGGTGACCGATAGGGATGTCTTGACAGGCACTCGGTCGGGCCGGAAGCTACCTGCATCCGTCGCGGTCTGAACACCGGTCAACCCGGGCTGGCAGGAACCAACAAGTAAGGAAATAAGGAGCTGCAAGATGGCGGTTCGCGTAGGTATCAACGGTTTTGGGCGTATCGGGCGGCTCGTGGTTCGCGTGGCCAGCGATGACGCGGACATCGACTTCGTCGGCGTGAATGACCTGGTTCCGGCCGACGCGCTGGCATACCTGCTCCGCCACGACACGGTGCACGGGAAGTTCGCGCGTGAGGTCGGCAGTACCGAGGCGACATTGCGGGTTGGAGGGAAGGAGATTCGCTGCCTGAGTGAGCGCGATCCGGGCAATCTGCCCTGGAAAGACCTGAAAGCCGACTATGTCGTCGAGGCCACCGGGCTGTTCCGTGATCGGGCCACTTGCCAGAAGCACATCGACGCGGGCGCCAAACGGGTGGTGATCTCGGCTCCCGCGAAGGACAGTGACATTCCAACGTTCGTGCTGGGCGTAAACGAGGAAAAGTACAACAAAGGTTCCGATAAAATCGTCTCGAATGCCAGTTGCACCACGAACTGCCTGGCCCCGCTGGCCAAGATAGTGAACGACAACTTCGGCATCGACGAGGCCCTGATGACCACCGTGCACAGTATGACGGCCACTCAGCCGACTGCTGATGGCCCGTCGCGGAAGGACTGGCGCGGGGGGCGGGCCGCTGCCCACAATATTATCCCGGCCAGTACCGGGGCCGCGAAGGCGGTTACGCTCTGCATCCCCGACCTGAAGGGCAAGCTGACGGGGATGGCGTTCCGGGTTCCCACGCTCGACGTCTCTTGCGTCGACCTCACCGTTCGGACAACCAAAGAGACATCGCTGAAAGAGATCAACGCGGCGGTGAAGGAGGCGTCCGAGGGCAAGATGCAGGGGATCATGGGCTACACCGAGGAGCAGGTGGTCAGTTCTGACTTCATAAGTTGCCCGCTGTCAAGCATTTATGACGCAACGGCCTGTATCGGGCTCAACTCGCGGTTCTTCAAGCTCATCTCGTGGTATGACAACGAATGGGGCTATTCGTGCCGCGTGGTCGACCTGGTCAAGTACATGGCCCGGCAGGACGGATTGATTTAGCCGGAGCATTCCGTACCATAACACTTGCAAAGAGGCCCATCCGTAGGGGTGGGCTTCGTTGCGTAACGCGGAAGGTGTGAACGATGGCCAGGAAGTCTGTGCGCGATATTCCAGTACGTGGACGACGCGTTCTCATCCGCGCCGACCTCAACGTTCCGCTCGACAATCAGCAGAGCATCACCGACGATCGCCGAATCCGCATGTTCCTGCCGACCCTGCGCCATGTGGCCGAGCAGGGCGGACGGGTGACCGTCATGAGCCACCTGGGCCGGCCGACGGGCGACCCGAAGCAGGACCAGCGGCTCTCGCTGGCGCCCGTAGCCCAGCGCTTGGGCGAGTTGCTGGGGCGACCGGTCAGTTTTGCCGGTTCGAGCGTTGGCCCCAGCGCCAGGGAAGCCGTGGGCGCGTTGCAGGATGGCGATGTCCTGCTCCTGGAGAACCTGCGGTTCCACGCGGCTGAGACGATCATCGACCAGGCCAAGAGGAACCCCGACGGGAAGCTGACGCCCGACCAGGACACCGTCCGACAGGATTTCGGCCAAGCCCTGGCGGCTCACGGCGAGGCGTACGTCAACGATGCCTTCGGCACCTGCCACCGCAAGCACGTCAGCATGTATGACGTGCCGCAGTTGATCCCGGCCGGGAGCCGCACGGTTGGATTCCTGGTCGAGAAAGAGCTGCACTACCTCGGACAGGCGCTCGAGGCTCCCAAACGGCCATTCGTGGCGATCCTCGGCGGGGCAAAGGTCAGTGACAAGATCGGTGTGATTCGCAGCCTGGCGCAGCGGGTTGACTACATCCTGGTCGGCGGGGCGATGGCGTTCACGTTCTGGGCGGCGCAGGGTCGCGCGGTCGGCAAGAGCCTGTGCGAGCGCGACAAGCTGGATCTGGCCAGGGCACTGCTCGACGAGGCGGGTGCGAAGCTGCATCTGCCGAGCGATTGTATCGCGGCATCGGAGCTGAGGACGGGGGTCGAGACGCAGCTCGCGGTGGGCGAAGTGCCCGCCGGGCTGATGGGACTCGATATTGGACCACAGACCCGTGAGGCGTACGGGCAGTTCATCCGAGCGGCCGGCACGGTCGTCTGGAATGGTCCCATGGGTGCTTTCGAGGTCAAACCGTTTGACGAGGGCACGTTCGACCTGGCCCGCATGATCGCAGACGCCACTGAGGCCGGTGCGGTGACGGTTATCGGCGGCGGCGACAGCGCCGCAGCGGTGGAGCAGGCGGGTCTGGCCGAGCGCATGACGCACATCAGCACCGGCGGTGGTGCGTCGCTGAAGTTCCTCGAAGGGAAGCGGTTCGACCCGATCGAAGTGCTCGACGAGGCCTAGGAATCGTTGATGAGAGACATTCAGCAAGTTCGGATTGCGCCCTCGCTGCTGGACGCGGATTTCGGCCGGCTGGCCGAGCAGATCGCCGAAGTCGAAGCCGCCGGGGCCGACTTGCTGCATCTGGATGTGATGGATGGGCATTTTGTGCCGAATCTGTCGCTGGGGGTCCCGGTGGTGGCCAGCATCGCGGCTTGCACGGACCTGTTGCTGGACACTCACCTGATGATCAGTGACCCCGCGCGGTACGCGCCGGCGTTTGTCGAAGCCGGCTCCGGCAGCATCACCTTCCACATTGAGACATCTGAGCAGCCGCTGGAATTGGTGCAGCAGTTGCGGGAGTTGGGGGTGAAGGTAGGCGTGGCGCTCAACCCTGGCACGCCGGCCGAAGCGGTGCTGGAGATTGTCTCTGAGGTGGACATCGTTCTGGTGATGACGGTCTGGCCGGGCTTCGGCGGACAGGCGTTCATGAACGAATGTCTCAGCAAGATCACGACTATCGCCGAGCGCCTGGGGCCAGAGCAATGGCTCGAGGTGGACGGCGGGTTGAACCTGGAGACGGTCCCGCGGGCGGTAGCCGCCGGCGCGGACACGCTCGTCGCTGGTTCGGCCATCTTCAATTCCGCGAACGCGGCCACGGCGGTCGAGGAACTGCGGAGAGCGGCGACGGAAGCAGCGCGGACCAGATTGGAACAGCGAACATGAAAGTCGCATTGATACCCTGCGGCGTCACGGAGTGGCGCGCTGACGATCGTCTATTGGGGCGCATCGAGCTGTCGTTGGGGGCCGACGGTCAGCAGCGTTGTCAGGAATGGGTGAAGATGCTGCGGCCGCTCGGCTTGGGCCGGATCTTCCACTCGCCGGACGAACTCGCCACGGCCACGGCGACGCTGATTGGGCGCTCGCTCGGCGTCCCGACCAAGCCGTTGGAGCAGTTGACCGAGGTCGACGTCGGGCTCTGGTCAGGCCTGACCGAAGAGCAGCTCAAGGCCCGCTATGCATCGGCGCATCGGGAGTTGTGCGAAGACCCGTTGAACGTCAGTCCGCCGGGAGGAGAGAGCCTGAGCGCGGCAGCGAGCCGCGTGCACAGTTGCCTGAAGAAGCGTGTCAAACCAAACGGCAAAACCGCACTCGGTTTGGTCATGCGGCCGTTTTCGTTCGCCATGGCCCGCTGTGCCCTGGGAGAGACGGAGGCTGCGAAAGTCTGGGAGCGAGCCCAAGCGTCGAGCGAACCGGTCGTCATTGACGTCAGTGACGAGTTATCGCGCGCCGGAGCAAGCTGAACCGGGGGGGGAGACGCAAAGGGAGCAACCATGGCTGACACCGCCGCTCATCCCCGCCGGAACGTCACGGTCCCCGTGGGACTGTGGATCCGTTGCGAAAGCTGCGGGGCGATGATCTACCGCCGCATCTTGGAAGAAGAGTTGCACGTCTGCCCCGAGTGCGACCACCACTACCGCATCGACGCGCGGACGCGCATCCGGCAGCTCAACGATCCGGACACCTTCGAGGAGTTCCTGCCCGATCTCGAGTCCACCGATCCGCTCGAATTCACCGATCGGCTGCCGTACAAGGAGCGTCTGGCGGCCAGCAAGCGCAGCAGCGGCGAAACCGAGGCGATCGTGGTGGGCAAGGGCTTCATCAAGGGCCGCCCGGTGATCATGGGTGTGATGAACCCGTTTTTCATCATGGGCTCGATGGGGGCGGTCGTGGGGGAGAAGGTCGCCGCGGCGGCCGAACGGGCGCTGAACGAGCAGTTGCCGCTGGTGATCACGACTTGCAGCGGTGGGGCGCGCATGATGGAGGGGATGGTATCGCTGGTGCAGATGGCCAAGACGGCCGCGGCGATCGCGCGGCTGGACGACGCCGGTGGGTTGTATATCGTGGTTTTGACCGACCCGACCACCGCCGGAGTGGCGGCCAGTTTCGCCTTTCTAGGTGACGTCACCTTGGCGGAGCCGCAGGCGCTGGTGGGGTTTGCCGGCCCGCGCGTGATCGCCAACACAATCAAGACCGCGTTGCCCGAGGGCTTCCAACGGGCGGAGTTCATGCTCGAACACGGTTTTGTCGATCGCATCGTGCACCGGCGTGAGTTGCGCAGCGAGATCGCCCGCATTATCGACTACTGCAATAAATAGCTCCTGGCCGTCAGCCGTCGGTTGGAGCCGCGCATCTTCGTGCTGAAAGCTGAAAGCTGATAGCTGAAGGCAGAGAGCTGAAGGTTTCTACGTGCTCGCTAACTGGTTCTTGGAAGACCTGATCGATCCGCTGGGGCTCTTTGGCCTGTCTGCCCAAGCCATGTTCATGCTCCGCTTCGTCGTGCAGTGGTTTGCCTCCGAACGGCGCGGACGCAGCTATGTTCCCGTCGCGTTCTGGTACTTCAGCCTGATCGGCGGCTTGATGACACTCGCGTACGCGTTCCTGCGCCAGGAGCCGGTCTTCATGCTGGCCCAGGGACTCGGTATCAGCATCTATGTCCGCAACCTGATATTGATATACAGCCGGCGCGGGCGGCTGCGCCGGCGTACACAGGAGTTGGCCGACGCGGCCCAAACCGGGCGGCCGGCTTCCGAGTCCACGCCGGAGCCTGCCACAGCGGGCGAGCATCAGGCGCAGAGCGCGCCCGAAGCGGTCCCGCCGGTTGAAGCTGCGTCGCGCGATTAGTCGCGCGCTGCTCCTTCCGCGCGGGCCGCGGCCCAAGTGCAGAGCGCGTCGTATAACGGGCGGCGCTTTCCGTGGCGAAGTTCGAAGCCGGCGTCACGCATTTCGTCGAGGGCCCGGGGCAGCGGCCAGCCGCCGAGGGCGACGCGATAGGCGGCACACAGGATGCCAGTGCGGTGGTAGCCCTGCTCGCAGTGGACGAGGAGCGGCTGGTTCTCCGGCCGGCGCACCAGCTCGATGAAGCGGTCGAACACGTCCGCGGGCGGGACCTGGGCGTCAGAGAACGGTATGTGCTCCAGATGTATCCCGTGCCGGGCGCAGTACGCCCGTTCACGTCGGAACCACCAGCCCCGCAGCGGGTGCCGCGTACCGCCGCGGGCACACACGATGGTGCGTAGGCCGTGTTTCTGGCGGATGTGCTCGAGATCGCGCGTACGCGGCTGACCACAGCGCAGCAGCACGCCCGGCTCGACCACGGCGAAGTTGTACAAGCCATCATAGCGGCTGAACAGCAGACCGCTGAGCCACATTCGCCACTGGTGTGCACTGTGTCCGGCAAGACGCATAGCTGCGGGCCGCGGGGGCTCAGGATTCGCTGACCAACGTGCCCAACCGTTCGCCCAGCACCACCCGACGCAAGGTGCCCGGCTGAAACAGGTTGAAGACGATGATCGGGATGCCGTGTTGCTGGCAGACGTCGATGGCGCTGACGTCCATCACTTTCAGACGCCCGTCAATGACCTGGCTGTAGGTCATGCTCTCAAAGCGGCGTGCATCCCGGTTCTTCTCGGGGTCGTCGTCGTAAACACCATCGACCTTGGTGGCTTTCAGGAGCACGTCGGCCTTGAGCTCCGCCGCGCGCAGGGCCGCACAAGAGTCGGTGGTCACGTGTGGGTTTCCGGTCCCGGCGGCCAGTATGACGATGCGGCCCTTCTAGAGGTGCCGGATGCAGCGTCGTCGAATGAAGGGCTCGCAGGCGCGCTGGATGGCCAGTGCGCTCTGTACGCGCGTCGGGTCTCCCAGCCGCTCGAGTGCTTCCTGCAACGCCAGGGCGTTGAGCACAGTGGCCAGCATACCCATGTAATCCGCGGTCGCGATCTCGATGCCCAGTTCGGCGGCGAAGTGGGTGCCGCGCAACAGGTTTCCGCCGCCGACCACCACGCCGATCTGAACGCCGAGCTGCGCGACGTCATGGATTTCTTGCGCGACCCGGTCGAGCGGGGCGCGGTGAATGCCGAACTCGCCCCGGGGGCAGAAGCCTTCGCCGCTGATTTTCAGGATGATCCGTTTGAATTGCGGCTCTGGCACGTTGTGCACTCCGCATCTGGGGGAGCAGGTGGGCAGCGGGCACGTCTCCGGCTGCGGCGTCGATCGGCCGGATCATAGCCTTCCGCGTGCGGTGCCGCCAGTATGGAGCGAGCCGGCCGTATTCCTGGGGTCCCGCCGGCTGTGTTGCCGCCTCAGCTTTGTGGACGCGGCGTGCGGGCGGCCGAGATGATCGCGCGGACGTTCTCGAGCGGCGTGAATGAGTCGATCTCGCAGCCCGGCATTACGCAAGCCGTAGTGTGGGGCGTGGTGGCATCGATGAACTCGCTCACCATGCCGCGGATCTGCTCCGGCGTGCCGTGGCAGGCCAGTTGGGTGGTCGGGGCATTCAGCGCGCACTGCTTGCCAGCGAGCAGTTGCGCCACGCGCCCGAACCACTCCGGCCAGGAGAGCTTCTGGCTGTAGTAGGGCATGTCGTATTGAATGCCCTTGATGCCGGGCCAGCCGGACACCAGTTCGAGGGCCTGCGGCAGGTTGTGGCCGCAGATGTGCCAGAACAGGTAGGGAAAGATGCGCGCCGCTTTCTCGACGAAGATGCGGTCCACGTCGCCAAACTTCTCCAGGTGTTGCGGACCCCACGTCCGCGCCCCGCCAAACGCGCAGCAGAAGACGGCCCCATTCCGGACCGCGAACTCGGCGTAGAAATCGAGCGCCGCCAGCCGCTCCTCCAGGCACAGGTTCAAGTAGTGCCGAATACGCTCCTCCGGCTCGGTCACCATCCAGCGCAGGAAGCGCTGCACCTCGACGATGGTCTCGGCGTAGTTGGTAGGCGTGGCGATGCCGATGATGATCGGCACCTGCCGGTCCATCTTCTCCTGAAACTCGAGAAGCTGGAGCATGTGCGGCGTGTAGTGTGTGACCGGGCGCGAGCCTTCCAGGTACTTTTCGAAGGTGCGCTGCTCGTATAGCGCGATCGCGTCATCGAGCGTCTCAGCGATGGGCTTGAAGAGCAGATAGTCCTGCGGGCCGCGGTGGATGAAGTGTTTCGGTCGCTGCTCAGGCGGGATGAAATGCTCGATCTGGTGGCTGATGTCAACGTACATCCAGATTGCATCCGGGCGCAGCTCGGCCCAGGTCTTCAGGCACGCATCGGTGGTCTTATCGACGTCGTGGTAAATCTCCTGGTGCGAGTAGCCGGCGTGCGTGATCTGCCAGTAGTCGAGTTCCGGCGCGACCGGGACCAGGTCGGTGCGCTGCAAATCGAGGGCCGCGGCCAGGCGCTGCCAGTGCGTCATCTCGCCGATTGGTGCGAGCTTGCCCTTCAGGCGCCGTACCCAACGATCAACAATCGCGCTCATGAAATCCCCTCCGCCGCGCGCGCGCCGCCCGCCAACTCGGCCAGCAGCCGTTTAATCTTTTGCAGCCCCGCCCAGGCATCGTCGCTGGCGTCGTCGGCCCCCATCCGGCGTGCGGCGTTCGCGTCCACCGCCGGTCCGCCGCAAATAATCTTGACCTGCGCGCGCAGACCCGCCTTCTCGATCACGGCGACCGTGCTGCTGGTGTGCATGAAGGTCGAGGTCATATACGTGCCAAGCCCGACGATCTGTGGGCGGTGAGTTCGGATAGCGTCGACAAAGACTTCATCCTCCAGGTCTTCGCCCAGATCGACGACGCGCAGGCCGCCGGCTTCGAAAACGGGGATGGCCACCTGCTTGCCGACGGTGTGGATGTCGCCGTGGATCGAACCCAGCACCATCGTGCCGAGGCTGTGCGCCTGGTCTGCCGTAGCCAGCAGCGGGCGTACGAGCGCGAGTCCGGCCAGATAGACTTCCGACGCGACCAGCACCTCGGGCATGAACACCTCGCCGGCATTGAACTGCGCCCCAACCCGCTGCATGCCGCGCGAGAGCCCGTTGGCCAGAACGTCCGCGGGCGGAATCCCCTGCGCCAGCGCTTCCTCGACGAGCGGACGGACCCCATCAAGGTCAAGCCGCTCCACGGCGTCCGCTAATCGCGCGAGTTGCTCGGGCACACCCATTGCGTAGCTACCTCCGCACCGCTGATCGAACCAGCCGGCGAGCGCACGTCTCGGCCGAGGGCTTCCAGGGCGTTGACGCGGCGCGCTATACTACTGACAAGAAGGACTGATACAAAGCTCTGCAACAACGAAGGATAAGCAAGCCGTACCGGCTTCCCGTCCTGGGGCAACGCCAGCGCTAGCGGAACGCGGCGGGAACGACTTATGTCTGCTGACACTCACGAATCGGTCACCCGTCTCCTCCGCGCCGCAGCCGACGGCGAGCCGGAGGCCGCCAAAGATCTGCTGCCGTTGGTTTACGAAGAACTGCGCACACTCGCCCGCGCCCGGCTGAGACGACAGGCGCCCGGCCAGACATTGCAGCCCACGGCGCTGGTCCACGAAGCCTATCTACGCCTGGTGGGCAACGACGACCCCGGCTGGGACGGCCGCGGCCATTTCTTCGCCGCCGCTGCCCGCTCGATGCGCGACATCCTCGTGGAACATGCCCGCCGGAAGATGGCACAGAAGCGCGGCGGCGGCCGACGCCGGATCGCGGCCGACCAGGCAGAGCCCGTCTTCGAGCCACCGTCCGAAGATGTGCTGGCGGTCGACGAGGCGGTGCGACAGCTCGAGCGCGACGATCCACGCAAAGGTCAAATCGTTAATCTACGCTACTTTGCCCGGCTCACTACGGCGGAAACAGCGTCTGCTCTGGGCGTCTCGGTCGGCACCGTCGAGCGCGAATGGCGCTATATCCGGGCATGGTTGCAGCGTGAACTGGCAGAGCGGCCCGGATCCTGAATCGACTGGCGCTTGGGACTGGGCACATCCATCCATGCGTGCGTGCGCGCAACCGGTAAAAAACGCGCAGGGGTCTGCATCCGGATTGCGGATTGGAGAGCGGTGAGGTGCGTCGGTAAGGTCGCCCGGAACCGTCAAGATGCAGAGGCAAGTCATTTAATAGCAACGAGTTAGAGGAATGCTACTGCGGCTGACCTGGACTTGGTCAGCGGTGCAGAGAAGACTCAGAGAGGCAGGAGACAGGCGGAACGATGGGATTCGGGTGGAGCATTTTCATTTCGCGTTTGACAAACTACTATGCGTATAGTAATCTTATGGTGAACATAGTAGAGGAGGCCCAGTTGTGACCGATTCCACCCCACACATCACCGCCGCGGAACTGCGGATCATGAAAGTCCTGTGGGACATCGGGTCCGGCACCGTTCGACATGTGCTCGAGGCTCTGCCGGATGATGGCGGCGATCCGCCCGCTTACACCACCGTTATGACCATGATGAAGCAACTGGCGGAGAAGGGTGCGCTGGCGGTCGATCGCACACGTCAACCGTTCGTTTACACCCCAGCCGTGCGCAAGGAGCGCGTGCTCAGCCAGCGCCTCTCGCAGTTCCTGCAAACGGTTTTTGACGGGCAAGCCGGCGACCTGGTGCTGCACCTGGTCGAGGATACCGACCTGTCGCCGGAGGACCTGCGACGCATCGAAACCAAGATCCGCGCGCGCGAGCATGAGGATCGTGGCGTTCCCCGTCGACGTGAGCAGGAAGAGGGCCAGCCATGAACACCGTTCTGACAGCCATCAACGGCGAGGTGGTTTCCGCCGTCGTGCTGGCCTGGCTCGGTCAGGCGTTGCTGTTCGGCACCGTTTTGGCCGCGCTGACGTGGCTGTTGCGGCGGCTGTTGCGGCACTGGATCCGTCCGGGGCTGGAGACGGCTCTGTGGGCGCTGGTCCTGATCAAGTTCATCGTGCCGGTGGGGCCGGGCTGGTCGTTTTCGCTGGCGAGCCTGTGCGGTCTGGGGGCGGTAGCACCTGACCGGACCGCCATGAGCGGGGATTCCGCAGTGGAATGGGCAGCGCTGGCCCCGGGGACCGCCAACGGGCAGCCGAATGACGATACCCAGCGCGCTGTGCCCGCGTTGAGCTGGAGAATGCTCGTCAGCGCAGCGTACCTGGCGAGCGTCCTGAGCCTGCTGGTGCTGCGTTCCTGGAGCTATTTCTCATACCGGGCGTGCTGTCGTGGTCTGCCGCGTGCGGACGAGGACACGCAGCAACTCGTGCGCGGCGTGTGCGCGCGGCTCGGAGTTGCGCGCGTCCCGATGACCCGAATCAGCAACAGTGCCCCGGCCCCGTTTGTAATGGGCTTTCTGCACCCGTTGCTGGTGCTTTCGCACCGCCAGCTTGTTCGGCCGGACGAGCTGGAAACGGTGGTGGTGCACGAGGTCACCCATCTCCGGCGTGGTGACTTGCTCGTGCGTTTCTTGCAGTGGTTCGCCGGAACCCTGCTGTTTTTCTGGCCGGTCGTGGCGTGGATCAATCGGCGCATCGACCGGGTGTGTGAGTCGGCCTGTGACGAATGGGCCCTTCGCCATGGGAAACTCACGGCTGGCGAATACGCGCGGTGCTTGCTGAACGCGTTACCACCGCCGCGCGCCGGCAAGCTCGCATACCAGCCGGCTTGCATGGCTGGGAACTGTTCCATGCTTGAAAGGAGAATCGACATGATTCTGAAGACAACGGAGCGTCCGCAGAGGCGCCGGGCCTGGGGCCTGGTCACTGTTGCGTTTCTGCTCGTCTGGGGCGGCTTCACGTTGACAGGTAGCGCCGACGATAAGGACAAGAAGACCAAGTACGCCGCCACGGAAGCGAGCATGCGGCTGCACGCCAAGACCGTGTACGCCCGCGTCAGTGAGTATGACGGGGGTGATCTGGACGGTGACGGCGAGACGACCAAGGAAGAGTGTTGGGCGTTCATAACCGCGGCGGTGCTGAACGATCCTGGTCCGGTGCTGAAGGAATTCCCGAACGTCGACGAGAACGAGGATGACAAGCTGAGCCTGTCCGAAGCGTATTACTTCGTCCGCGGCGACCGCGTGATCGAAGAGCTGCACAAGAAGGCGCAGAAGGCCATCGGGGCCGCAAAGGAAGAAGGTAACGAGGAGTTGGTCACGCAGCTCAAGGAAGATCTGTTCGCGGCAGAGATGGATGCCTGGCATTTCATTCTGGATCGACGTGAGCTGATCCTGGACGTGATGGGCAGCGAGCCGACGCTCGAGTTCGTCAAGAAAGTCTCCCAGAAGAGTGCCATGTTGGACGGCAAGAAGGTGGGCGACAGCCAGGCGAAAGAGATCGAGCTGCTCAAGCAGAAGATCGCCCAACTCGAGGCCGACGGGAAGCCCAACAAGGCGGCCGCGCTGCGCAAGAAGCTGGCGCAGTTGCAGGCGGATGGTAACTCGCTCAAGGACATGACGGACGACGACTTCAAGAAGCAGATCACCAAGCTCAAGAGCGCTATCGCTGAGCTCGAACAGCAAGGTGAAACCAAGAAAGCGGCGGAACTCGAACACAAGCTGCAGGAGATGATGAAAAAGCGGCAAGCCCAGAAGGACTGATCCGGTCGATCGACGAACGCAGCGCGCGGATGCGCGGTGGGTTCATCTCCCCGGCGACGGTTGCGCCCCGCCCTGCGGCAATCCTCCGCGGCGCGGGGTGTGCCGTCGCAGGAGTTCGCAGATGTCGGCGGCGCATATCCGGACGAACGTCGCGGGTATGCGTCGTTGGCCGACCAGCCACGTGAGGTCCGGGAACACGGTCCGGGTCGAGTTGGCGACCTGTAGCAGCCAAACTTGGCGCCGCGCCAGCGGAGTGATTTGTCCGAAGCTGACCCGTTTGTTGGATCTGGCCGAAGACACCTGACAAAGTCAGACATCTCCAGCTTGCGATGCTGGTATTGTTGATAATAGATTGCATTGGCCGGCAGCGCTGTTACCCGGCGGCAGCGGCCGACTGATGGTTGCCAACGCACCACTCGGGAGCGTGGGGATGAGCAACGCACAACGCCGCCAAGCCGAAGCGCTCTTCCAGCAGGTCGCCGACCTGTCCCCGCAGCAACGTGCCAAGTACCTTGACGAGCATGCCGGAGACACCCCGGACGTGCGGGCAGAGGTCGAATCGCTGCTGGCCCACCTGGACGACGAGACGCTGCCGCTGCTGGCGCCGGTGGAACAGCTCGACGACGCGGACGCGGAGTTGGTTGGCCAATCCATCGGACCTTACCGGCTTCAGCGGCTGCTCGGCGAGGGGGGCTTCGGGCTGGTGTACCAGGCTGAGCAGGAACACCCGGTGCGGCGTCAGGTCGCGCTGAAGATCATCAAGCTGGGCATGGATACGAAGCAGGTGATTGCCCGCTTCGAAGCCGAGCGGCAGGCCCTGGCGCTGATGGAACACCCCAACATCGCCAAGGTGCTGGATGCCGGGGCCACACACAGCGGCCGCCCGTATTTCGTGATGGAACTGGTCAAGGGTATCCCCATCACGGAGTACTGCGACCGGAACAATCTGGCGACCACCGAGCGTTTGTTGCTGTTCGCGCAGGTTTGCCGGGCCGTGCAGCACGCGCACCAGAAGGGCATCATCCACCGGGACCTCAAGCCGTCCAACGTGATTGTGACGTTGCGCGATGGGGCCCCGGTTCCCAAGGTCATCGATTTCGGCATTGCCAAGGCGATGAGCCAGCGCCTGACCGAGCGCACGCTGTTCACCGAATTCCTCCAGTTCATCGGCACGCCGCAGTACATGAGCCCCGAGCAGGCCGAGATGAGTGGGCTGGATATCGACACGCGGAGCGACATTTACTCGCTGGGCGTGCTGCTGTACGAGCTGCTCACGGGCACGACGCCGTTCGACGCGGAAGCACTGCGCAGCGTGAGCTATGGCGAGATTCAGCGCATTATCCGCGAGGAGGAGCCGCCCACGCCCTCCCGCCGGTTGAGCACTCTGGGTGCTCAACTACCTTTGGTCGCCAAGGCGCGTCACGCTGAGCCACAGACGCTGCAAAAGCTGCTGTCCGGCGACCTGGACTGGATCGTGATGAAGGCGCTGGAGAAGGACCGCACGCGCCGCTACGAGACGGCCGCCGGTCTGGCCGCGGACATCCAGCGTCACCTGGACCACGAACCCGTGTTGGCCGGCCCTCCGGGCGCCGGCTACAAGCTCTACAAGTTCGTCCAGCGCAACCGGGTCAGCGTGTTGGCGGGCTCAATCGTCGTGGCGGCGCTGCTGGGCGGTTTGGCGCTGGCGACGGTTGGTTTCGTGCGGGCCAGCTCCGCCGCGGCCCGGGCGGCGCGCGAGGCGGAGTCGGCCACCGCGATCAACACGTTCTTCAACAACATGTTGGCCTCGGTCGACCCGATGCAGCTCCGCCGCCTGTCGAGCTACGCGAGCGACCCGCTGGCGACGCCCGTGAGCGGGGGCGGCTTCGCCCGGGACGTGTCCGTGGCGGAGATGGTGTGTCGGGCCAGCGCTGAGATCGAGCGTGCCTTCGCCGGCAAGCCCGAGCTGGCCGCCACCGCCCGTGAAACGATCGGCATGACGCTGCGTGGGCTGGGGCGCTATGCCGATGCCCAGCCGCAGTTGCAGGCGGCGTTGGACCTTCGCCAGCGGACGCTGGGCAAGGACCACCCGGACACTCTGCGGGCCTCGCTCGCGCTGGGCGACCTGCTGTTCGAGACGGGCCAGCCGGCCGAGGGCGAGCCGCTCGTCCGAACGGCCCTGGAGGGCATGCGGCGGATTTACGGGAAGGAGCACCCCAAGACGCTGAGTTGCGGCGCGATTCTGGCCTCTGTGCTTTCGGACCAGCGCAAGTACAGTCAATCCGAGGCGCTCTTCAAGCATACTCTGGAAGCCCAGAGGCGCGTGTTGGGCCCCGACCACCGCGACACGCTGGCCACGATGTGGCGCTGGTCCGTGTCCTATCTGCTCCAGCGGAAGCTACCCGAGGGGCAGGCGTTGGCGCGCGAATTGTACGACACCTGTTCGCGCACGCTCGACCCGCAAGATAGCCTGAACATCCTCTCGCGCCCGCTGCTCGGCTGGTGGTACGTGGCCCGCTTCGAGTATGCGGCGGCCGAGCGCGTGTTGCGCGGCGGATTGGAGCAATGTCGCCGGATTCTCGGCGAGAAGCACCCGTTCACGTGCATGACCATGCAGGGACTAGCCCGCGCCCTACAGGGCCGCGAGGCACAGGCGGAGACCGAGCAACTCTACCGGCAGGCGCTCGCCGGCTTGCGCGGCAGCCGCGGCAAGCTGCACTGGCAAACGATCTCCACGACGTACAGCTTCGCGATGTGGCTCGACGAGCGCGGCCGCTTTGACGAAGCGGAGCTGCTGTACCGCACGCTAGTAGCCGACAGTCGGCGCGCCTGGGGCGCGAAAGACTACTACACGCTGGACGCGATGCTCTCGCTGGCGAGTTTCCTCGAAAGAGCCGGCAAGCTCGACGAGGCCACCGCCGTGCTGCGCGAGCACCTCGGCGTCGTCCAGCAGTTTTACCGCGGCAAGGGGCTCAGCCTGCACCACTACATGGACACGTTCGCCCAGGCGCTGGTGCGCATGGGCAAGGTGGCGGAAGGGCGCCGCGTGACACAGGAGCTCATCGACTTCACGCGGCGCGACGCGGAAGCCCACGACACCGACCCGATCACGCTCAACCTGTACGCCTGGACGCTGCTGACCTGTCGCCCGACCGCCATGCGCGACGTCGCCACGGCGCTGCCCATTGCCGAGGCGGCGGCGGCCCTCAGCGCGGGCAAGACGCCGGCCATTCTCGACACGCTGGCGCTGGCCTATCACCTGTCGGGCGACAACGATCGGGCCGTCGAGGTTCAGTTGAAATCAATGGCACTGCTGCCGCCCGAAGCCGGGAGCGAAGTCACCTATGGGGCACAGTTGGTGCGGTATCTGCTTCAGCAGGGTGAAACGGCCGCCGCAGACAAGTATGTCCTGGAGAGCGTCGCCAAGTTCCGCGCCGCGTTGGGCGAGGACAATCCCACGCTGACGATGAGCTACAACAGGACCGGCATGTCGCTCGCCAGCGCCGGTCATTACGCGCTCGCGGAGGCGATGCTCGGCGAGGCGCTGGAGCTGAGTCGCAATCTGCTGGGTGAGGAGCACGAGCAGGTTGCACACAGTCTGGAGAACCTGGCGAATCTGCGGTGCCTGCAAGGGCAGTACGGGCAGGCCGAGGAGACCTACCGCGCGGCGCTGGCCCTGCGTCGCAAACTGCTGGGGGACGATCATCTGCACGTGGCGCGCACTGAGTATGCGCTGGGGCTCGCGCTGCGGGCCGGGGGCGACCTGGACGCGGCGGTCGAGGCGCTGACCGCGGCGCTCGAGACGCATCGCCGGCTCGGTGTGGCTGATATTCCTGCCGCCTTGATCGTGAAGCGCGATCTCGCCCGGGTGCTGACCGAGCAGGGCCGGTTCGACGAGGCGGAGTCTCTGGCCGATGAGGCGGCCGCCAAGCTCAGGAAGCTGTTCGGCGATGAGCACGCGGACCCAGCTTGTGCAGCATCCGTGGTCGCATTGCGGCTGATTGGACAAGGTCACGCCGACGAGGCCGAGCCGATCCTGCGGCGCTGTGCGGAGGTTGTGGAAGGTCTGGACCTGCCGGTCTGCGACAAGTGGCTGGCGGCCGAAGTCCAGAACATGTTCGGGCACTGCCTGACCGAGTTGGAGTGTTACGCCGAGGCGGAGGCGCTTCTGCTGCCGAGCTACGAGGCGTTGCGGGCCGCGCGGGGCGAGGCATACATCGGCACGCGTGCGGCTCTGCGTCGGCTGGTCGCGCTATACGAGTCCTGGGGCAAACCGGACCAGGCCGCGCGGTGGCGGGAGAAAGGGGTCCCGCCGGCCTTTACCAGCGAGCGTGGCAGGCGGGACAGCGACTGAGCAGCAAGCGCGAGGCTGGCCGTATTATAGGACCTTCGCCGGCTGCACGTACGGCCCCCGTCTCCACCACACTCGACAGCACCAAGCCGTGCCAAAAATCCGCAGGCTTTTGGGCCTCGAATTCGGATTGAGTCACAACTGGCTAAGCGACTTCGCCTCGACGGGTTGCAAGGCAGAACTGTGACGCTGATACACAGAAGTGCAGTGGCAACAAACACGCGTTGCTCCCGGACTTGTGGCGAGCGGGATCAGGGAAATTGTGCACTAATCGAATCATCAAGGTGACCGTCATTTCCCCGACTGCTCGTGTCGGCGTGTTGGTGGCCGCCGCGGAGGGCTTGGGCTGTATATCCTCTACACCCGTTACCAGGTTGGCGATACCTCACCTGCCAGTACCTAATATCGCCGACCGCGGACAGGCTGCCGTAAGACCAGCGCACTGCGCCCACACACATGGCAGACAGATGTCCGCGACTGGAACAGCCAGATCGCATGTGCCCTCCCGGTGGCCACGAACACGTTCAGCGAAACGGCTCAAGCACAAGTTCTGAGTGCCACCCGGTGCCGGTCTTGACGAAGGCCGGCCCAGCCGGGACACAACATAGCAGCTTCAGCTGGCGCTGTGTCTCGCAATTACGACATGCTTCCGAGCGGCGACCGTCAGGGAGCGGTTGTGTCGAGAACTGGTCGGCGCCGCCGGCAATCGCTCCCTGACGGTCGCGGCTCCGGTTTGAATACGATGCTGTAATCGTGAGCCACTGCACTAACGTGCCCGCACCGGCTGGAACAGCCATACGGCAGTTCATCGAACCGCAAAGCCACCGTGTACTGGTGGCAAGGGGCACTGTGCGCCCGGCCGGGTTGTCGGGCGCGGGTCGTGTTGAAATCCAGGGTCGGAAGGAGATGGGCAATGTCTGGACACAGAATGGCTGCGTTGGCGGCGGTGGTCGGGCTGCTGGCGGGAGGGACCTCGGCGCAGGCAGCGGGCGGTGCCGGTTTCTACCACATTTGTTGCTGGGAAACGTACGACGCGGGCTTCCACGGTGTGGGTACTGACCCGGACGGGTACGCCGGGGCGGCTTTCGACGGGCGCTACGTCTACTTTGCGCCGCAGAACAACGGCACCAGCTTCCATGGCGAGGTCCTGCGTTACGACGCCAGCGGCGATTTCAAGGATGTCGCTTCCTGGGCGACGTTTGACCCCGGCGCACAGGGTGTAGGCGACAATCCGGTGGGGTTCTGGGGGGCCGTCTTCGATGGGCGCTACGTCTATTTCGTTCCAAACCGCAACGACAGCGGCTACCACGGCGAGGTCCTGAGGTATGACACCACCGGGGCCTTCGCAGACGTGGCCTCCTGGGCAGCCTATGATCCCGGCGCCAACGGCGTGGGCGACGATCCTGATGGTTATAACGCGGCCACCTTCGACGGCCGCTACATCTACTTCTCGCCCTACCACAACGGAACGTCGCAGCATGGCGAGGTGCTGCGCTATGACACGACGGGAGACTTCGCCAGCGCTGGCTCGTGGATCACTTACGACGCCGGTGCGCACGGCGTCGGCGTCGAGTATGGCTACTGCGGCGCCGTTTTCGACGGTCGTTACGTCTATTTCGTGCCCAACTGCACGAGCGACACGTCGCATCACGGCGAAGTGCGCCGCTATGACACGACCGGCGATTTCACCAACGTGGCCTCCTGGGCAGCCTATGATCCCGGCGCCAACGGCGTGGGCGACGACCCGGACGGTTATGTCGGCGGCGTCTTCGATGGCCGCTATGTCTACTTCGTGCCGTACTGGGACGAGCCGACACAACACGGTCAAGTGTTGCGCCTGGATACGACGGGCGACTTCTTCAGCACCGCGGCCTGGGCTGCGTTCGATCCCGGCTCCAACGGCGTCGGTGACGACCCCGACGGGTACATCGGCGGCGTGTTCGACGGTCGCTTCGTGTACTTCGTACCGTGCCACAACGGAACCATTTACCACGCCGAGGTCTTGCGTTACGACATCAGCGGCGATTTCTTGGATGCCCAGTCCTGGGACACATTCGACCCGCGCGATTACGGCATCGGGCGCGGCGGCTACAACGAGGGCGTCTTCGACGGGCGCTACGTCTACTTCGTGCCCAACAACTGGACCAGCCCACACGGCCAGGTGTTGCGTTACGACACCGCGATCGATCTCGGCGATCTGAACTGCGATGGTACGCTCAACGGTTTTGACATCGATGTGTTCGTGCTGGTGTTGAACAGCGCCGAGCCGTACGACGACTACTACGCGCTGTACCCCGACTGCGACCACACCTTCGCGGACGTCAACGCGGATGGTCTTATTAACGGTTTCGACATCGACGCCTTCGTGGCACTAATGGCGGGCGGTTAGGCGATCGCGTTCGAGAGACTGCTTCGCGGACGCGCGACCACTGCCACGACGAGACAACGAGGGAGATCAAGGCATGACACTCCGAACACTGCCGATGTGCCCCGTGCTGCTCCTGTGCGCTCTCGGCACGACACCGCGGGACAGCCGGGCGGACGATGAGGCCTTCGACCATGCTTGCGCATGGGCCACGTTCGATCCCGGCGCCGCCGGCGTGGGCAACAACACTGAGGGCTATTGGGGCGCCGCGTGCGACGGGCGCTACATCTACTTCGCACCGTTCGAGTCAAACACCGCCTACCACGGTGAGGTGCTGCGTTTCGACACGGCCGGGGACTTTGCGGATGTGGCGGCGTGGACGTCGTACGATGCCGGCGTGCACGGAGTGGGCACCAACCCGGACGGCTATGCGGGCGCCGTCTTTGACGGGCGCTACGTCTACTTTGTGCCCTACCGCCGGGCCAACGGCTACCACGGTGAAGTGCTGCGTTACGACACGACCGGGGGATTCGACGACGTGACTTCCTGGGCGGCCTTCGACGCGGGTGCGCACGGCGTGGGCACCAGACCCGACGGCTACCGCGGCGCGGTTTTCGACGGGCGGTTCGTTTACTTCGTACCCTGCTACACCGGCTTCGCTTTCCATGGAGAAGTGCTGCGCCTGGACACAAGCGGTGATTTCATGGACGTGTCCGCCTGGTCAACCTACGATCCCGGCCGGCACGGTGTGGGCACCGATCCCGACGGGTATTCATACGGGGTTTTTGACGGCCGCTACGTATACTTCTCACCCTACCATAACGGCAGCAGCTATCACGGGGAGGTGCTGCGCTACGACACGACCGGCCCCTTCGACGAAGCAGCCTCGTGGATCACGTTCGACGCCGGGGCGAACGGCGTCGGAGACGACCCCGACGGCTACCCCGGCGCGGTCTTCGATGGCCGTTACGTCTACTTCGTCCCGCTCGACAACGGCAGCGGCCCGCACGGTGAGGTGCTGCGCTACGACACGACCGGCGACTTCTCCGACGTGGCCGCCTGGGCCGCTTTCGACGCCAGCCAGCACGGTATCGGCAACAACCCGACTGGCTTCATGGGCGGCGTATACGACGGACGCCACGTCTACTTTGTGGCAATCCACAACAGCAGCGGCTACCACGACGAGATGCTCCGCTATGACACCGCCGGCGACTTCCACGATGTGGCCTCCTGGACCGCATACAACCCGGCTGACGACGGCGTGGGGGCGACGCACCACGGCTATCGCGAGGGCATTTTCCACGAGCGCTACGTCTACTTCGTGCCCGGGGCCTGGGATCCCACACATGGCGAGGTGCTGCGCTACGACACCGCCATCACGCGCGGTGATCTCAATTGCGACGGCGCGTTGAGCAGCTTTGACATCGACGCCTTCGTGCTCGCATTGCAAGCCACGCCGCCGGATTATTCGGAGTACTACGCCCAGTATCCCGACTGCGATCACACGCTAGCCGACTGCAACCAGGACGGGGTCGTGAACGGCTTCGACATCGACGCTTTCGTCGCCTTGTTGGCAGGGATGTAAACCGGACACCGAGATGGTCCGGCTCGCGGCCGCCGCGTCACCAGCCGCGCGCCGGGTCTCGCTGCGCATTGAAACCAGTGCGGGGGGTTCCTATACTCCCAGTCTCGCGTACACCGCTGGGAGCGAAGCCGTGCCGATCTATGAATATCGCTGCGCCAACTGCGACGCCCGGTTCGAGCAGCTCATCCGTTCGCCGCGCGAGGAACGCAAACTGGCGTGCCCCGAGTGTGGCGGCCTGGGCCCGCAGCGCGAGCTGAGTGTCTTTTCCGCGCACGCCCAGGCCGAGCAGCCGCCACCGGCGCGGGGCGGCTGCGGGCAGTGCTGCGAGGCGAACGGCGAGTGCCCGTTTGCGTAAGTACCTGGAGGATCGCGCTATATGAACACGAAGCCGCCGACGACCGGACGAATGCTGCCGGCCGGGATTCTGGCCTGGATCCTGCCCGGAGCCGGGCACTTCGTGCTGGGACACCGCGGGTTGGCGCTGGTGTTCTTCCTCGCCATCAGCGTGCCATATTGGACGGGGATGGCGTTCGGGGGCGTCAGAAGCGCCGTGGACCCGCGGGGCAACAAATGGCTGTTCCTGGCGGAAATGGGCATCGGCGGCTACACGTCCGGCTGCCTGTTCATCAATCGCTCGCTGGGCACCATCCCCCCGGAAAAGCAGGTCCGATATCTAAGCTTCTATCCCGAGGCGGATGTGGCGCAGATTTACCTCGCGACCGCCGGCCTGCTCAACGTGCTCGCCATTCTGGACGCGCTGTCCCGTGCTCAGACCGGTGGGCTGCCGACGTTTCACCGGCACTTGACCGCGGCCGGCGATGAACAGCGGGGGGAGAGTGCATGAGTACGCTGGCTGCGCTGATGTTGGCGCTGCTGTTCATCCACCCGCTGAAGCTGCCGGCGGGTGGGCGACTGTGGATGTTCCTGCCGCTGGCGTTGTGCGTGACCGTGGTCTATCGGGCCACCCGGGCCCGTACGGCGGCCGACCTGCCGCGCGCGACGGTGATCAGCTTCGTTCAGATCGTGGTGGGCATGTGCCTGATCGCGGTGGCGTTCTACCTGGTGCACGAAGCTGTGCTGCGTTTCTCTTGAGCCACGTTCGGGCGCTCTGAACGCTTTCGCACGTGCGTATCCGCAGCTTCAACACCGACCACGGCCGTCGCCCCATGTGCGAGAGGGCGGTTGCGCGTCTCAGGGTTCGACCGGCGCGGTTGACGTCACGTCCCGATCTCCGTCCAAAGGTCCGAGTTGCCGCAACCGCCAGCGGGCCAGGTGGTACTCGTTCATGGGGTCCGGGTACTCAGTGTCCGGGTCGAACGGCAGGTCAGTCTCCACGCACCTCCGAAACCAGCGGCCGGCATCGGCGACGCGCTCGGCGAGCAAACACGCTTCACCGGCGTAGTAGCAGGCCTCACACAGCCGCTCGTCGTTGAGCGGTGCTTCTGCTTCGGCGGTCGCCACCAGTGCCGCGGGCGTGCTGTCGCCGGCCAGGCAGGCGAGCACGTTGCGTAACCACTTATCCTGAACGGCGCTGCGGGCCGCGGTCATGACTCGCTCGGCCTCTGGCCGACGACCCTGCTCATGGAGGATGAGGAACAAGCGAGCATCCGCGAAGCTGGGCAGACCACGCCACTGGCTGAAGACACGGTAGTCCTGCGCAGCCTCCTCTGTCCTCCCCATGATCCACAGGGGCGTGGCCCGGTAGTATCGTTCCCACACCTCATCGGCACCTTGGAGTTCGACCGCGCGGGAGTAGTCGGTGATGGCGTCGTCGTACTCCTCCAGACACAGATGGGCCAGGGCGCGCCAGCGAAACGCTCTCCAGTCTGAGTTCAACTCAATCGCCCGGGTGTACTGCGTGATGGCGGCCGTGTACTTCCGGTGCCTGGTCAGGATGCGGCCTTGCAGCAGCAGGCACTCTCTGTGATCGGCCCCGAGTTCATGCAGCCGCTCGGCGGCAGCCAAGGCGCCGTTGGTGTCGCCGGTTTGCAGGTACAAGAAGGCTAGTCGTTCCCACGCCAGGTAATGCTGTGGGTCAAGCTCAATGGCCTGCTGGGCACACGTGAGGGCGCGCTCGATATCGAGAGTCGCGAGGGAGCGGAGGTACCATGCTTCGGCCGTGTTGGGGATCTCCTGCTCAGGACCGTTGCGCACCTGTGCCGGCGGTGGAATGCCCAGGTCTTCATAGATCTCGGTCAATAGGGCGCGGTGGGCCCAGGCGGCCCGATTCTGGCTCAAGCCCTGCTGTAATGTGTCTATGGCCCGATTGGCGCAATTCACGTCGTTGCGCTCTTGCGCAATCCGATACCACACCAGCGCCCACACCAGCCGCGCGTCCGGCAGGTCTGGGTAACGGGACACCAGGGGCTGGACGCGGCTGAGCAGGTCTTCCGAGCGTGCCAGTCCCTGCTCCAGGTAGCATTTCACGTGCAACACGTCCAGGCGCGCCTCCGCCAGAGCCAGCTTGTCCCGCTGCTCGGCTTGCTGGCGGCTCACACGCTCCCGCCACCACTCGTATGCCCAAACGCTGCCCCACACGAGGAGTGCGACAGCGGCGATGGCGAGGATCGGTCGGCGGTGTCCGACGACCCCCCTGAAGAAAGCGCCGATTCTGCTGGGTGGCCTGATGTCGATCCGCTCGCCGCGCAGACAGCGAGCGATGTCAGCGCCGAATTCCGCCACAGACTGATACCGGCGGGCCTTTGTCTTCTCCAGGGCCTTTAGAATCACGCGTTCGAGACGCCCGTCCACATGCTCAGATAGCGACGAGGGCAAGCGGGGTGGATCCTCCTGAATCCGGCGGGTCACGTCACTGGCGCTGCCCGAGGTATCGGTGGGCATGGTCCCGGTCACGGCCTCGTAGAGCATGACGCCCAGCGCGTACACGTCGGTCCGCACGTCGGCCTCCGCTGGCGTGCCGGCGGCCTGCTCCGGCGAAAGGTAGTGCAACGTTCCCACCACCTGCCCCGGCACAGACATTGACGCGGTGATGCTCGCGTCGCCGTCCCCGACGATGTTCTTGGCGAGCCCGAAATCGAGGATGCGGGGCTTGCCCTGGGCATCTATGAGCACGTTGGCAGGCTTCAGATCGCGATGTACGACGCCGTGCTGGTGGGCGTGCTCGACCGCCTCGCAGATTTCGCCGAACAACCGCAGGATCGCGCCGATCTCCGGCTGCGTCGTTGCGATCCAGCGGGTGAGGTGAATGCCGTCGATGTACTCCATGACGTAGTACGGCTGCCCGGTGGAGGTGAGATTGCCGTCGAACAGGCGCACGATTCCCGCGTGCTGAAACTGGGCCATTCGCTCCACTTCGCGCTCAAACCGCTTGCGGGTCGTGCGCGAGGCAAACCATCCCGCCAGCATGACCTTGAGCGCCACCTCGCGCTTGGTGGAGACTTGCAGGGCCTTGTACACGACGCCCATTCCCCCGCGCCCGATTTCCTCGATGATCTTGTAGCCGGGAATGGCGTCTGGCGGCGGCTGAAACGCGGGCTCTGCGCCCAGTTCGTTCGCCTCACGCCGGCCCGCGTCGATCCAGCGTCGCACGTCGTCGGGCGGTATGCTTTCGCTGGTTTCCTCGTCGGCCATCACCGGCTCGCCGTGCTGCGCGTCTGGGGGGACGCGCTGGTCCTCAGAAGCCATCCGCCGCGCGCCGGGGCAGCTACCCAGCGCTGAAGAAGTTCGAGGGGGGGCCCAGGAGCTTGCGCAAACGCTCGCGCGCCCGGGCGCGGATCATGTACACCGCGCACTGGCTGCGTTGAAGCGCGCGTGCCACGTCTTCGACCGGTCGGCCCTCGAGGTCGAGCATCTGCACCACCAGCCGGTACGTATCCGGCAGTTGCCGCAGAGCGTTCTTCACCAGGCCACAGGCCTCTTCGCGCGCCACGTGGCGGCTGGGTGTCGTGCCCCCGCTGCTGAGCTCCCAATACAAAACCGCGAGCGGGTCCGCGCCATCGTCGAGCGGGACCCGCCGCCTACGTCCGCCACGTTTTGTGGCTTCGAAGCCCCTGATCGCGTTCGCCCGATTGTGCTCCGCGATCTTCATAAACCACGCCCGGAACGAGCTGTTCTTGTGCGGCACGAAGTGGCCGATGCTCAGAAAAGCGTCGGTGCAGCTCTGCGCCATGACATCATCGGCCGAGAGCAGGGAGCGCCACTTGCGGGGTATCCTGGTCTGCTCCCGTTCGCGAACAGCGGGGGCGTGCCGCTCGAGCAGCTTCGCCATAGCTGCTTGGTCGCCGGCGGTCGCTCGCCTGAGCAGGTCCAGCTCTACATCTTCCATAGCCCCGGCTCCATCGGTGGAAGGGCGCGAAGTGCCGTATCCCCTTGCCAGCACAATCTTAACGCATGCCGCGCGGCGCCACAACCGGTTCCTGGCCCCAGCAGCGATTCCGCAACTGGCCGACGCCATCGAACAGGCCCTGGCCATCAACGCCCTCGGCGTCGACGCCGTGCGGGTCATTCTGGAAGGTCGCCGCGAGCAGCCGGTCGGCGTGTTCAATTTCGATGACCGCCCGCACCTCAAGCTGGTCCGCGTGCAGCCGCCGGACCTGGGCGCCTACCGCGCCTTGGCGGGAGGGGCGTCATGAAGAAGATCGAGACCAAGAGCGTGGTGCTGCTGCAGCACCATCTCAAAGCCCTCAAGCTGCCGACCATCCTGGCCGAGTGCCAGAAGATCGCCAGCCGCTGTGCCGCCGACAACGTTGATCATCTGGGCTTCCTGCTGCAACGTGCCCGCTGAGCCAACCGCATCTGCGCGCCGGTTCGCCGGTGTGGCATGCCGGGGGGTATGAGCAAGCGAAGTGGTTCAGCCGCGCGGTGGCGTGAGATTGTGCGGGGTCAAGCCGCCAGCGGGTTGTCGGTGGCAGCCTACTGTCGGCGGACACGTGTGCCACAGTCGTCGTTTTTTGCTTGGCGGCGGAAGTTGCGCGACACCGCACGCTTCGCCGGGGTACAGGTTACGCCGGAACCAGCGGGAGCCGATGGCGCGCTGCAAGTGCGTCTGGCGGGCGGGCGCGGCATCGTGGTACGAAACGGATTCGATCGACAAACCTTGCTGACATTACTGGACACGCTGGAGAACGGCATTGCCGGCGCGGCAGACATCGCCGTGCGGGAGGCGGGCGCGTGATTCCGCTGCCGTCGCTGACGCAACTGGATCGTGCAACGCAGGCACGCATCTGGCTGTGCACAGGGTCCACGGACATGCGGCGCGGGTTTGATCGTCTGGCCGAGCAGGCCCAACAGGTCACGCGTCAGCACCCCCGATCGGGCCACCTGTTCGTGTTCCGCTCGCGGCGTGGAGATCGACTCAAGGCCTTGTACTGGGATCGGGACGGCTACGTGCCCTGGGTAACAGTTCACCCGTTTGCAGTGCCTGGGGCGGGTAGCGGCGGGAGGTGGGTGGTTTGGAGGTAGGTGCGCAGGGCCGCGGTGATCGTTTGCAGTGGGTCGTGGCCACGCAGACGCAGGGTGCGGTAGACGCTCATCAGCACGGCCTGCGTTACGGCCCCGCGATTCGAACGATTCGATTGGCTGTTCTTCCGCAGGATCACCGCCGGCCGAATCTGCCGCTCCGCGAAATTGTTCTCGAACGCAATCTCCGGGTAATCCAGAAACGTGAAGATGTGGTCCCCCGTCCGCCGCAGGCGCTTGCACAAACGCCGCACGTCCGCGTCGGCAAACACCGCGGCGGGCAACCGACATTCCGCCGCCGCCCGCGCGCCGGGACTGCCCGCCGGAAACACGACGCCCTGCGCCTGGACCCCCGCCGCCAGCAAGGCCTCCAGCCGCCGGCCCAGGCGCAGAATTCGACTCTGGTATTTCTCCGGCGTGAAGTCCGCCCGTTTGCGCAGCCGAATCCCGTCGCGGATCAGCCGCCGTAACGTCTTGGCGAACGTGTGCTACTCGGCGTGGTCGGCATGCGGCCGGGCGGCGCGTTGTTGGTCGACCTTCTCCAGTTCGCGCAGCAGGTGCACCAGGCAGTACTGCCGGTCGGCCACGTCGAGCGACTCGTACGCGGTCCAGAAGTCGTGCAGCAGGATGCCGTCGAAGGCCTCGCCGAAGAAACGCTGCAACACTGGACTTCCACGGCAATGGTCGATTAGGTAATAACAGACTTGTCCGTTGGCACAACACCACAACCAGCAGGTGCGGCCGTGAAGCCGCCAGCCGGTCTCGTCGGCGTGCAGATAGGCCGACTTCCGGGCCTCTTCGGCGATCTGCTCGTACCAGGGTGTGAGAATCTTCGCCAGCCGCTGCCAGGCGGCGATCAGCCCGCCGGCCGAGAGCTTCGTTTGCAGGTGGAATTGCAGGATGTCTACAAGTTGATCGATGGTGATTCCCAGCCCGTAGTGACACCAGTTGGTGAAGCCGATCATGATCCTCAACGGTTGGCGCGTAGATGGCGTCGCGGTCTCGGATCATGAAGCGCGGGGCTTCGTCGAACGGGAAGGCTCGGCAACCGGACGTGAGCCTCTCTCGGTGTTCACGTATGTTACAGCCTGCCAACTTGCAGACGGCCTGACGCCGCCTTGTGTCTCCCAGGCTTCGACCACTTCGTTACCCCCATGGCCGCTGGGATAGCTACGCGGCCGGGACGACCTTTACCGGGACAGGACTTCCACCTGTTGGAACAAAGGACATTCCACGGCACACCTGGACCAGCATACCAAGCGCGGCGAGTTTCACCCTGCCGGTGACGATCGGACCGTGAGCGAAGCCGTATCCCGCTAATCCGCGGCGGCGCGGCAGAACTCGTGGACCAGCAGGGCCAGCGGACGGTAAATCGAGTGTGCGAACTTGGTGAACGGAAGGAGCACGATGACTTCCATGGCCACCACTACATGGACCAGGAAAACGACGTATCCCCACGCCGACATGGTCGGCAGGTAGAGGGCCACCTCCAGCACAAACCCGGTCAGCCCGGCTATCCAGAGCAGCCACAAGAACAGCCAGTCCGAAAGCAGTGAGTGGGAGGCATACTTGTTCGGCTTTCGGTAGCGCTGGACGAGAGCCAGCGATACACCGTACATCATGAGCAACCCGGCCACCGTCCCCAGCAGCCGAGTCGGCCACCAGAGTGGGTCAGGCTGGCCGGGCACCTTGTCGGCCACGAGCATCAGCAGGTAATCGAGCCCCGTGGCAACGCCCAAGCCGATGAATCCCCACATGATGGACATGTGGACGAACCAGCGGCCCCGATACCAGGGGAGCTTCGGCTCCTCTTCACAGTCACGGTAGCGCTTCTGGGCGGCCAATTCAGCGATCACGTTTCTGACGGCGAAGAAGATCCGCGCGAAGAACCCCACGGTTCTTGCGCCTTCCTCCCGTTCCGCCGGCTTCGTGCGCGTCACCGCGCTGGTCAGCCGCAGCGTCATGCGCACGATTCCGCCCAGGGCGGCGAGACCGGCCACGACAAACAGGATCAGCCCTGTGTCGTGGATCAGCTCGAACGAGAGGAAACCCTTGGTCTCGTCCATGGCGAACAGGTGCGGGGCGCCTTCCAGCAACGGACCGTGCCCCATGAGCAGTAGCACAGCAAAGAAAGTACTCAGGACCACCATGAAGAGGGTTGTGAAGAGCTTTGAGGTGTACAGCATGTAGGAAATGCCGGTCGGCTCGTAAGAGGCAATTGCATAGCGTCGTGCCGCGGCCATGAACTCGCCCGGCTCGGCCTGCCGTGGGCAGGTATCGGAGCACTCGCCGCAGTAATAGCATAGCCACAGCTCTTTGTGGGCCAACAGGTGGTCGCGCTCGCCGATCTGGGCGTAGCGGATCATCTTTCTGGGGAAACTATCGTTGCCTGTGGAGAGTGGGCAGACCGCCGTGCAGTTTCCGCAATTGAAGCAAGCGTTGACGTCGAAGGCGCCGAAACGCCTCAGTTCGGGAAGGAACGTGGGATCGACAGCAATACTCATTCTCTCCGCTCCTCTTCGGGCTTCAGAGCATACTCGTAGTAGCCGTCGCGCTCTTCGCCTTCGATGATCTGCCCGTATTTCCTCATGCCCATGAGGTACCAGAACACTTCGTGGGTCGGCAGTTCGGTGATTCTGGCGATCTCTGGAACAGTCTTGGGACTATCCTTGAGCGTCGCCCTGAGGAGCTTGTGTGTTTGTGCTTGCCGGCGGCTGCGCTCCACGAGTTCCTTCGGTATGCCGCCACGACGCTCACGGAGAATCTGGATCGGCTTCATCTCGCGCGGTTTCTCCACACTGGCCTGCTCTGCGCACATGGTGACCCTCGGCTCAAGCGTAATCGGCAACCAGGGCGTCCGTCATCGCCTCGAACTGGTCCAGGCGCCATCCCGCAACCTGGATAGCTCCCTCGGGGCATACGGCGGCACACATGCCGCATCCACCGCAGAGAGCCGCATTTACCACGGCGAATCTTTTCGTTTCCCCGCGCACCTCCTCTTCAACGAGGGAAACCGCGGTCATGTACTTGCATTCTTCAAGACACTTGCCGTCGGCAACGCACAATTGGGGATCTACCTCGGCGACGAACGGGTCTAGTTCGATGTATCCCTTGCCGAGCAACGCCGCGGCTTTCACCGCCGCCGCTGAAGCCGCGGCACAGCTTTCGGTAATGTCCATCGGGGCCTGGCAAGCGCCGGCGATGAACACGCCGTTGACGGCCAACTCCACCGGCCTCAGCTTGGGATGGACCTCCTGCAGAAACCGGTCGGCGCTCCTCGGCAGCTTGAGCATCTTGACCAGGTCGCTGATATCGCGGGGCACCATGCCAGTGGCGAGCACGACTAGGTCGGCGGGAACCTCAAGCTCTTCACCGAAGGTCAGCGTGTCCTTGACACGGACAACCAGCGGGCAGCCGTTCGGCCGGTTCGCCGCGGTGACCACGGGTGGCGTCTCAGGCAGGTAGCGGAAGAACAGGACCCCACGCTTTGAGGCGTTTTCGTAGTAGTCTTCGTGTCCCCGCCCATAGGTGCGGATGTCCTGATAGAAGTCAAAGACACTGATCTCGGGGAATCGCTCACGGATCTCGTTGGCCGCGTGAAGAGCCGCCGTGCAGCAAACCCGCGAGCAGTAATCGTTGATCCGTCCATCCGGCCCGGGTTCGTGGAGCCCTTCCACCTGCCGGCTGCCGACGCAGTGAATCAGGCACACGTTCTTGACGGAGCGGCCGTTGTGTTCCAACCGGCCACCGGTCGGGCCCTCCTTGTCTGCCAAGCGGATGAGCTGGGCGAGCGTGATGACCTCCGCGTGCTCACCGTAACCATGCTCACCCTGCCGGGGCTCATAGAGGTCGAAACCCGTCGCCAGCACGATCGCGCCGACGTCCAGATCGAGCTGTTCCGGCTGAGCATCGAGGGTGATGCCCTCGCCGCCGAGCACCTCGACGCACTTTCCGCAGCGGGTGCAGGTTCCCCAGTCGATAGCCGGCATGTCGGGGTAGCAACCCGCGTACGGCAGATGAATCGCCTTGCGGCGGACCAGGCGGTGCTCGAACTCGCTTTGCGTCGTTTCCGGGCAGGCCTCCATCACTGCGCGGACCTGATCCGGGCTGAGCTTCTTCGTCACGCCGGGGGGATCCAGCCGCACGCTGAGATGAAAGTTGCCGACATAGCCCGACGCAGCGGTCACCTCGGCGCCGGTGTAGACATCGATATTCGGGTCGACGCTTACCTCCTCCAGGAGCTGACGCAAGAGCTCGCGAGCCCCATCTTCAGTTGGGTAAACCCGGTCTAGTTGGGTCATGCGCCCACCCAGGAAGGCCGAGCGCTCGAGCAGGGTAACCGCCAGCCCATTGCGCGACAGATCTCGGGCTGAACGCAGGCCGCTGACACCGCCCCCGATTACCGCCACATGCTGCTTTGCCTCCACGTGCATGGGCTCCAGGGGCTCCAGCAACCTGGCCTTGGCCACTGCCGCAGCAACTAGGCGGATTGCCTTGTCCGTGGCGCCCTTCGGATCCGACTTGCTGCACCAGCTCACCTGCTCACGGATGTTGGCGTGCTCGTACAGATAGGAGTTCAACCGCGCGCGAGCCAGAGTTCGACGGAACGTATGTTCGTGCAGGCTCGGCGAGCACGCGGCGACGACCACCCGGTCGAGCTTCTCGTCATGAATGTCTCGGGCGATCAGCGCCTGGCCAGGATCCGAGCACATGAACGTGTTGTCGCGAGCGACAACCACGTTCGGAAATCTGGCCGCCGCCTCAACTACCTTCTGCACCGTAACCACGTCCGAGATATTGCCACCACAATGGCAGATGTAGACGCCGATGCGCGGCGCCTGCCCGTCGGGTTGTGGCTTGTTCTTCGTGTTTCCGATCTGTCCGTCTGTCATCGGGTAGCCACTCCACCTGGCCCGGCCGCGATGGCGACACAGGCTTGCGAATCCGCGGTTCCGCCTGTCTTGCGACCTCCCCAGCCGCTTTGTCGCAGATAGACTGAAGCCTCCACGGCCGCCGCCCCGGCTTCCACGATCGAGTCCGGGATGTCCTTTGGGCCCGCCGCTGTCCCGGCGACGAACACGCCTTCCTGCTCGGTGCGGCAAGGAGCCAGCTTGGGCTGCGGGCAGTGGACGAACCCGTCTTCGGCGGCGCGCACGGGCACGATTCCATCACGCTTATCCGCCGGCAACATACCCAGTGATAGCACAACCATATCGTGCCGGCGTTCGTCCACGCGGCCGTCTTCGTCCATCACCTCGATGCGCACAATGGGGTTCTGCTCCTGGTCCTCGGTGATCTTGGCGACCTTGGCTTTGACGAACTCGATCCCCATGGCTTTGGCGTTTTGATAGAACTGCTCGAATCCCTTCCCGAACGCGCGAATGTCCATGTAGTAGATGGTGATATCCACCAGCGGGAGTGTGCCGGCCAGGAGCATGGCCTGCTTGATTGCATACATGCAGCACACACGCGAGCAATACGGAACTCCGAGGCTCTGATCGCGTGATCCGGCGCACTGGACGTAGGCGACCGAATCCGGCACTTTTCCGTCGGAAGGGCGCAGCACCCGCCCGTAGGGGCCGTGTGGTGCCAACAGCCGCTCGACTTGCAGCGCGTCCAGCACGTTGCGCAGGCGGCCCCGTCCGTACTGTGCTTTCGCGTCGATCGGCGTCAACTGGAAGCCGGTGGCCAGTATGATGGCCCCCGCTTCCACGGTGATCCGTTCGGGTTCCTGAAGGAAGTTCACCGCCTTGGTGGGGCAGACCTTCTCGCAACGGCCACAAAAGATGCAGTTGTCGACGTCAAGCAATGCTACCTGCGGAATCGCGTTCGAGAACGGCACGTAGATTGCTTTGCGCATGCCCAGGTTGCCTTCGAACTCGTGGGGCAGCTCCACAGTGCATGCGTACTCACACAAGCGGCAGCCGGTGCAGGCATCCTCCTTGACGTAGCGCGGCTTCTTGAGGACCGACGCCGTGAAGCCGCCATCCGAACGCTGGATCTGCTCGACTTCAGCATAGGTCATGATCGTTATGTTATCGTGGTGTGCTGTGGCGGCCATACGCGGCGTGCAAATGCAACTGGAGCAGTCCAACGTGGGGAAGACCTTGCTGAGGGCGATCATCTTCCCGCCGATGCTGGGTTCCGTCTCGACGATCAGGACTGTGAGACCCTGATCGGCCAGATCCAGGGCGGCCTGAAGACCTGCGATCCCGCCGCCGATCACCAATCCGTCAACCGTAGTCCTTTGATCTTGCATTCTCTGAAGCTCTCCTGGTCCGCGCTGTCTTCCCGTCACACGGCCTTGGCGCGGTTGTCACTGCCTGGCCGCCTTCCCCCCCTTCGACCTTACTGGCTACTTGCGACCGCAGCCGCTTCCTCGCCCAAGTACTCACTGAGCTGGTGTACCTCCTTCAAGAAGGCTTTAGAGCACACGGTGCAGATCGCGCAGAGTCTCAGCCGGTTCGTGTCGAGCCCGCGTTCCTTCATCACGGCATGGACCGCCGCCACGCGCTTCGCCAAACGGTCGTAGGCCCCCTCGTACGGGCACTCGTGGCCGCAACTCATGATGATGATTCCGGCGATCCCCTTCTCGAAGCAGCGCAGGTAGTAACTCTCCGGCAGCAGCACGGGGGCGGGTATCCGAATGATGTAGGTGTTCGTCGGATACTCGCCGTGGATCTGCCCCACGTTGTCCGCGCCCGGATAGGCACAGGCCTCTGTGGCTAAGATGAGAATCTTTGGCCGCTTCCTTTGCTCAGTCGGCTCCATTCTTAGCTTTTCCATTCTCGAAGATTTGCATGTAGAAGTACTCACCCACGCTTATGAGCGTCGAGGGGGCAAGGGGGATTCGGCGCTGCAGTTCTCCGGGAGAGAAGCGTAGGTCCAAGGGCGGTCCGAAGGGTGTGCTTCGTTTTTCCATTTCCACAATGGCCAGTTTCGCATCAGGCTTCAGGATTCGGGCAATCTCGTTCTGAAAGCCAGAGATGTGATTAGGGGACCACCCATGGAATACGGTTGAGAGGTAGACAAGATCTACCGATGAATCCTCGATTCGTGTTGTGGCGGTTATATCACCTACCATCACATGAATATTGGTTCCTTCCGTCTCATTCCCAAGCACGGCCATTGCCGCTTCATCCAGGTCGAGAGCATACACTCTCCCGGTGTTGTTCAACGCCTTCGAAAAAGCCTTGGACATGTAGCCATTCCCGCAACCCACATCTGCGATTGTCTGCTCAGGCAGAAGATCGAGCGCGTTCAGTATCACGGTCGTGTCAAGAAGGCTCTCGGATGATCTGCCTCTGTGATGGTGTTCCTTCGTTACGGCTCTTTCGTGTGCTGCTATTTCAGCGCAGCCTGATTCCCCGGCGGCTTCCGTGTTCAGCGCGCGATCTCCCACGTCATTCATCACGCTGGATACTTCCGATCGGCCTGTTTCCAGGCTCCGATTCTACCGGGCCGCTTCGGCTCGCAACTCGACATCTGCAGTCCTGGGGCTCCCAGCCCACCGGGAGCTCATCCAAAGGCCTTGGCTTCGAGGTTGGCGGAAGTCAGTATGCGACAATCTACTTTCGGCGGGTTATGAACAACCGGTCATACCCCTCCCCCGGCAACGCTCCCAGGAACTCGTGGCCGATCTTGGCCGCCCACTTGGGCAGATCGTTCTTGGTCGAGGCGTCACCGGATAACACCTCGATGGTTTGGCCGACCGAGACCGTGCCGATGGATTTCTTCGCCTCCAGGAGCGGACCGGGGCAAGCCATGCCGCGGGCGTCAACGATCTTGGTGACTTCCAGCTTCTCCAGGTCGATTTCGGCCATGATTGTCCTTTCTTCTCGGTTTCGCAGCTCACGCCACACCAGGCCGCTGGCTAGAACGTCAGCACGACGTCGGCCTCCTCGGCGCCGATCACGAACGTGGCTACGCCGCCACATTCCACGCCCTCGATGAGGTCCTGCTCCTTGATTGCCACGATCGGGAAGGCCGCCGAGCAGGCAATCATCTTCGCGCCGCCTTCCTGCACGACCTTGATGAACTCCGGCAGCGTCTTGGGCGCCCCCGTCAGCACGATTTTCTCTGCGCCGCCCTTCTTCACGATGTTCAGGCCGCTCATCGTGAAGAACATCGTTACCTCCATGTCCGTCGCCAAGGCGCCCGAACCCAACATGAAGGGTGGGAACGCCTTTTGCGGGTCATCCGACCCACAGAAGATCATCATCTTCGCCGCCATTATTCTTCTCCCTTTTCAATCTCCGAATCACCGTGCTCTCATGGCCTCGATGGCTCCACAACTCCGGACCCGGGTAGCCTCTCGCTCCTCGGGCGGACTCCGCGCGCAGCCACTACTCATCCGCCGCCTTCGCGCCCCGGCGGATCTCACGCAGAATGGCCTCACGGCTGCGCAACCGGGGCAGATGCTTCTCGTGCAGCAAGCGAATCATCCTCCTGACCAGCGCCGGCCTGAGGAGGTAGTAGCAGCGCAACGTCCCCCTGGCGTGACAGTCGACCAACTCCGCCTTGCGCAGCGCCGCCATGTGCTGTGAGAGGTGCGGCTGGACGATCGGCACCAGAGCATTGAGTTCTTTTACGCACTGGCTGCGACCGGCCAATGCCTCGAGAATCATCAGCCGCACCGGATGGGCCATCACGCGCAGCAATTCGCCCCGCTCCACCCACGCACTCTTCCTCTCGTTACCGCTCACGGCCTCTCTCTTCGCGATGACCACAGACTCGCATCCACCTCCGGCGGGCCACCTGGAGCTAGCCAGAAGTGTGCACGACCCCTTATATAACGATTTCACTATCCAAATCAAGCGCCCACGGCATGGATTCCCGGCCAACATCTGGCGCGCGGTGCAGGATCCCGGCGGTACCGCCCCGCGCGCCGGAGTGCTTCTTTCGCGCTCGGCGTGCTTGGACCGCGCCGCGGATGCGATCCACGACCACTATCGTGGTCTGGGTCGGTACGCGTTCATAGGCTTCGCGATGCAAAAGCTCTTAATTCATAGTGATCGCCGGGTCGGCGGGCCAGCGAAGCCGCTGTGAGCCGTTTCGGACGGTGATCATCGAGTTGCTGGAGCGGGGGCTCGCCGTGACGCGCACACTGTGCTCGCGCAACTTCTCGACCACGTGGACGTCATATGGCAGGATCAGACCGATGATGAGCAGACTCACCATGTTCATGACCTTGATCAGCGGGTTGTTCGCGGGGCCGGCAGTGTCCTTGCGCGGATCCCCCACGGTGTCTCCGGTGACGCTGGCCTTGTGTCGCTCGCTGCCCTTGCCCGTGTTGCGCGCCGGATCGGACGGCTCGTCCTCGATGGTTTTCTTCGCATTGTCCCAGGCGCCGCCCGCATTGGCCATGAAGACAGCCAGCAATTGACCAGAGACGATCATGCCGCCGAGGAAACCAGCGAGCCCGACCACGCCCAAGCCCACCAGCCCAGGTACGAGGATCGCCAGCAGTCCGGGGCCGATCAGCTCCTTCTGCGCCGCTGCGGTACAAATGCCCACGACACGCCCATAGTCCGGTTTCCTGGTCCCGGCCCAGATCGCTTGGTCGCGGAACTGGATCCGGCACTCGTTGACAATGAGATGGGCTGCCCGCCCGACGGCCCGAATGGTCACGGAGCTGAAGAGGAACGGCACAGCACCGCCGATGAGCATGCCCACGAACAGCGTTGGATCGGAAATGGTCAGCATCGAGGCCACAGTGCCGTGGACGGCACGGGGGATCTGCGCCGTCTCGCCCATGCCGCCAGATCCGATGGAGACGATATAACTGTTGAAGAGCGACACCGCCGCGATAACCGCCGAGCCGATGGCGATCCCCTTGGTGATCGCCTTGGTCGTGTTGCCGACCGCGTCGAGGCCGGCCAACGTCTGCCGGGCCTGGCTATACTGGGCAGCCCCCATTTCCGTTTTGTCGTAGCCCATCTCGCCGATACCGTTCGCGTTGTCAGCCACCGGCCCGAAAGCATCCATCGAAATCGTGTTCCCGGTCAAGGTCAGCATGCCGATGCCGCACATCGCCACGCCCAACGCCACGAACGTGGCGTTGGCCCCGCTATAGACCAGCACGCTGGCGATGATGGCAGCGGCGATGATCATTACTGCGACCACTGTGCTCTCATGCCCGACTGCCAGTCCCGGAATGATGTTTGTAGCGTGCCCGGTCCGGCACGACTTCACCAAGCTCTTCGCGGGGCGGTACTCGGTCCCGGTGAAGTACTCCGTGCACTTGTTCAGCCCGACGGCCAGGATGATCCCGATCAGGCAGGTCCAGGCCGGTCGCATGTCCAGCCCGGCGATCCCCAGGTTCGCCCATACTGGCAAATTAGTTATGTACGGCTCGATCTGGGCGTAATTCGGGTAGGTTTGCGGGTCGAACCGCAGGTAGAGAAAACCCAGCACCAGGAAGCCGATGACGCTGATGGTCGAGCCCAGCACGAATCCGCGATTGACACTGCGCATCGCGCCGGCCGGGCTGCCCTTGTCCCCTGCGCGAACGCTGTAGGTGCTGATGATGCTGGCGACAACTCCGATCGCGCGCACCAGCAGCGGGAAGATCACGCCCTTATGCCCGAAGCTGGCGATGCCGAGGATCATGGCCGCGACAATCGTGACCTCGCAGCTTTCGAAGATGTCCGCCGCCATCCCGGCGCAGTCGCCCACGTTGTCCCCCACGTTGTCGGCAATCGTCGCGGCATTACGGGGATCATCCTCTGGGATGGTCCCGGTCCGGTAGCCCAGTTGCAGCGCGCGGCCGAAGCTTGACCGGGCCGCCGTCGCCACGCGCAGATTGCCGATGGTCGCCAGCCGCATGCCGACGAACCCCCACCGTTGCCGAAAACGTCGAGCCGAGCAGAAAGGCGATCGAACGCCCCCACGCGATGGCTGGCGCCGCGTGCGTGACCTTGGCGATCAGGAATAGGCCGACGGTGATGAGGACGATCAGCACACCCACGATCCGAAACTGGCGGTAGAGGTAGGCGTTGGCGCCCTCGCGCACGGCCTGCGCAATCTCCTGCATTCGCGGCGTGCCCTGGGGCGCCTTGCGAACCTGCTTCACGAGCAGGAGGGCATAACCCAGGCCTGCCAGCGCAACGAAGACGTTGACCACCAGCAGGACTTTTTCATACGCCGCGAAGCGCGCACTGACCAGCGGCTGGAACAGCGTAATGCTGGCCCTTCGTCCTGCGCGGCCGGGCTCGCGGGCGCCGGACCGGTCTGCTGCCACGCCGCTCCGCCAACAAGCGTCACGGCAAGGAGCATCAGAACCGCGGTGGGAAGCCGTCTCATGGTCGCACCACCCTGACTAAGTCATTAAGCGCACTGTCCCATCGCTGCGGGAAACGCCAGATAGGACGCCTCGTGCCCACTCCACATGTGTGTGCGCTCTCGGATCACAAGGGGCCGGAATGCGAGGCGTAGGTGACCGACACTCGCGCTGGAGTATTCAGAGCGAACATTATCTCACTACCGGAACGAGCAGCAACGGCAGGCTACAGCGGCTGCACACTTTGTGCGTCACGCTCCCCGCCCAGAATGCTTCCGTGCCTGTTTTGCCGTGGGTCGCCAGGACAATGGCGTCGACTTGTAGTTCCTGGGCGAAATCGGCGATCGCGTGCGCTGGATCACCGCGTCGCACATGCGCGCTTCCTGAGAAACCATCACGCTTCAGCGTTTCCATCTGCGCCGCGAGATACGCCTCTGCTTCCTCCGCGGACAGCTCCAGCATTTGCGACGTCGTCCCCGGCAAGAGCCTGCTCGTCACCGTCAGCGCCCCCGACAGGGTTCCGAAACTGGGAATCACCATCGCCAGGTGCAGGGCTGCGCCGTACGCTTGAGCCAGTGCCCTGGCGACCGGCAGCGCCTGTTCATGGTCCTTACCGCCGTCCAGCGGCACGAGGAGGGCCGTGCAGGAAAGCGGTGGGACTTCGCCTCTGTCGTCCGGACGGATGATCAGGACGGGCAGCGAGCCCATCCCGACCACTTTTTGCGCGATGCTCCCCAGAAACAAGCGCAGCGTATGCCCACGTCCGTGAGCGCACATGACGATCAAGTCGTGGTTCAGTTCACCCGCGTGCTCGACAATGCTCGTTGCGACATCGTTGACCTCCGCAGTATGCACATGAACATCTACGTGTGTCCCCGCTGGGACACAGCGCTGCGACACATCTGTCAAGTAGGCTGTCGCCCCCTTGGCATCTCTTAGATGTGGTTGACCGTGGATTTCCTGTGGAGCGTGCTGCTCCATCACGTGAATAAGCGTGACCGTTGCGCCCAGCTTCTGCGCCAGCAGCGCAGCCGCGGGCAGTGCCGCTTCGGCCAGCGTGGATCCGTCCAATGGAACCAGAATGTGTTTGAACATGGCATCACCCGGGAGTCAGCGTCTGATAGACGAGGTAGAGATTGAGCACGATGATGAGCCCGGCAATCACACTTGCGACCACGGTGGTGAGACCCCTGTTGACCAGCTCTCCCATGATGTCCCTGCGCCGCGTGAACATAACCAGCGGAACGACGGCGAATGGAAGGCCGAAACTCAGGAGCACCTGGCTGATTACCAGCGTGCGGGTTGGATCCAGACCCGCCGCGATAACAACCAGCGAAGGCGCCATGGTGACCAGGCGTCGGACCCAGACGGGGATGTGCCGCCGGAGGAAGCCCTGCATGATCACCTGCCCAGCGCTCGTGCCCACCGTCGACGATGACAGGCCGGCCACCAGCAGGGAGAGACCGAAGACCCACTTCGCGGCCCTTCCCAGAAGAGGTTCCAGCGTGCGATACGCTTCTTCGATCGTGGCGATCTCGGTGAGCCCGGTCCTGTGAAACGTGGCCGCCGCCATGATCAACATGGCGGCATTGACGAAGCTTGCGATGCCCATGGCGATTACGACATCTGCAATCTCAAAGTGTAACAGGCGTCGCAACCGGGCTTTGTCCCTTACCACGATGCGGCCCTGCATCAGTGCGGAGTGCAGGAATATCGCATGGGGCATGACGGTGGCCCCGAGTATGCCTGCCGCCAACAGGACGCTCTCCCGGCCTGAGAAACGCGGCACGAAGGCACAATACGCAATCTCCGTGAGGTTGGGCCTGTCGATAATGGTCTCGATCAAATAACACAGAGCGATCACGCCCACCATCGCCGAAATAACCGCCTCCAGCCGCAGGAATCCATACCGTTCGAGGCCAAGAATGAGAAACGTCGCGATCGCGGTGAGAACGGCCCCTGCAAACAGAGGCACACCCAATAGGAGATAAAACCCAAGCGCGGCTCCCAGAAACTCGGCCAGGTCCGTCGCCATGGCCACGATTTCCATCAGAACCCACATGCTGATGACGACCGGCTTCGGTAGATGGGCTCGGCAGTGCTCAGCCAGGTTCATGCCGGTTGCGATGCCCAGCTTGGCCGACAGCGTCTGGATGAGCATGGCCATGAGGTTGCTGGCCAGAATGACCCAGATCAACATGTAGCCGAACTTCGACCCACCTTGAATGTTGGTGGCGAAATTCCCGGGGTCGACGTACGCGACGCTGGCGATGAACGCCGGCCCGAGGAAGGGCATTAGCCGTGCCAGGCGGCTTTTCTGCTTCTTCCCGCCCAGGACGTCCCACGCCGTCCGGACCGTCTGAGCATCAAGTGTGTCTCTCTGGTCTCCAGCTTCACCCATGTCCATTGCTCACTGGCCAAGCGACGGTAGCAGAGCCTGCGTGAGCTCGACCGGCGAGCCCCTCCACGGCGTGCGGGTGCCAGACGCTCCAGTAACGGGCATAGCCAGCTTCGATGCCTCTGCGCGCTCGTCCCTCGATCGCCTCCATCGGCTGCCGACGGCGGCAGCCGTCGCCGTAGACGGTGACACCTTTGCAGCGCAATCCATACCACGTCTGGAAGGCCGTGCTCACCGCGTCCGGCGTTGCGCCAGAATAGAGCTTGCGGCTCTTCGCCGCAGCGGCCGTTCTCATCACGCTTCGAGTATCGCGATTCAAGCACGCGCAGGGCATTCTGCGCTAACGAAACGCCCGACTGCGTGTCATTGTCAGGTGGCCCATCTGCCACAAGTCGTCTCTCCGGCAACAGCTCAGATCGCTGATCAGGCCTGCTTCGTCGGTGCAATGAGTCGGCGAATCAGCGGGTGCTCTGACAGCGCATCGGTTTCAAAGTGCATCAGATTGCCCTCGCGCTGCTCGAGGCGCCCTTTGAGCGAACCCAGCGGCGTCTTCCGCAGCACTCCTAGAAGTCGAGGCGGGGCCAGAACGGTCAGTCGTTCGATCCCATACGCCACGGATCTCTGCCGCAGCCACTCGACGATTTGCGCGGCAAAACGCCGATCTGTCTCCTCCGCGTCGTGGTGCGGCGCGGCGAAGCTGTGGCCCGTCATTTCGCCCAGGGCCATCGGCCGTCCATGCTCGTGCTCCGGCAGCTCGTTATCGAGGGCATCGCACTCATCGACGTGCGGCGTGCCCTGCTTCGTCAGGTAGCAGCGCAACAGCCGACACTTTTTCGCGTCGGCGAGTGCAAACCAGACGAAATCTTCGGCTGTCGCATCCTTCCTCTTCATCAGGCTCTCCTTACCGGCCGGCCGCCGTGCGTGCGGCACTCACCGCGTCATTGAGTGGGGCTGCTGCGGTGTAAGCATCTCACACACCGGAACGCCCAGCGAGCCGATTGATGAACTCGCTGCGCAGCTCCTTCGCGGCGTCAAACAGCATGCACGTGTGGTCAGCATAATGCAACTCGGTCTCGAGTCCCCCGAAAGGCGGACATTGCTGTTGCGATCTCCGCCGGACTTCCATTCGCTTGTCATTCTGGGAGAATCGTGTTCCAGAATGCGTGCGGAACGCTACCGGGGGTCGTCGCGGCGTGGCGGCGGGCGTCATCCGGCACCGGCCTGCACCCGCGGAAGAGAATGAAACTGACGCTGCGACAACTCGTCTTGGGTAGCCCGCTGCCGGTAACGGCGATGGAGCGAGAGTCCCTGCCAAAAACCAAGGCCCTTGCGGTCTTCTCGTCCGATGCGCTGTCGTCGGTTGCCTACGCGACGGAGGAGATCCTGCTCGCGCTCGTCGTCGTTGGGCCGGTAGTCCTTTCGTTATCGCTTCCGATCGCATTGGCGATTACCGCCCTGCTGGTCATTGTTGCCATCTCATACTACCAGACCATCCACGGGTATCCCTGTGGCGGCGGGGCGTACACCGTTTCCCGCGAGAACCTGGGTCGGTTGCGCGGGGTCGAGGTGACGTTGATCGTTCCGGCCCGCAACGACTCACTGCTCGTCCGCTACGCGAGCGTCGCCCACTTCGATGACCTCATGTCCGCCGGCGCCACAATCGCACTGTTCAAAGGCGGGTTGCTCCATACCAACAGCATGACGATCGATGGTACGATGAGCGTTTTCGGCTCGGTCAACCTCGACATGCGTAGCCTCTGGCTCGACTTCGAAATCTCGCTGTTCGTGTACGACGCGGCGTTCACAAGTCAGTTAAGAGCCCTCCAGAGCACTTACCTCGGAAACTCAGACCGACTCGAGCTCGATGTGTGGCGACGCCGTCCGGCCTGGCGCCGGTTCACGGAGAATACGTTCCGCTTGCTAGGGCCGCTGCTTTGAATCAAATGCCGAGGGCCTCGATTGACCACATCCCGGTCCGTCATGGCGCCTTTGTCCCCCTCGGTTATGCGCTGTCGACGTCCGGGGCACCGAGGAAGAAGCTCTTCGCCGGCTTGAGTGCTCTGTCCAGCTCGTACACCAGCGGAATCCCCGTCGGGATGTTCCGCTCGACGATCTGTTCATCGGAGATGCCGTCCAGATGCTTCACCAAGGCGCGCAGGCTGTTCCCGTGTGACGCGATGAGCACCCGTCTGCCGTCGCGAATGGCGGGGGCGATGGTGTCATGCCAACAGGGCAACGTGCGGGCGACCGTGTCCTTGAGTGATTCCGTCAGCGGGATTTCCTCGGGTTGGAGTACGGCATAACGTGGATCCCGGGCCGGATTGCGCTCGTCATCGGGGCGGAGCGCCGGCGGGCGAACATCATAGCCGCGCCGCCAGAACTTGACCTGCTCGGCTCCATGGCGTTCGGCGGTCTCCGCCTTGTTCAATCCCTGCAACGCGCCGTAGTGCCGCTCGTTCAGCCGCCAACTGTGGCGTACGGGGATCCACATCAGGTCCATCTCTTCCAACACCAGCCACAACGTCTTGATGGCGCGTTTGAGGACGGACGTGTAAGCCACGTCGAACGAGTACCCCTCCCGTCTGAGCGTACGACCGGCCTCGAGCGCTTCCTGAACGCCTTTCTCAGAGAGGCCGACGTCGGTCCAGCCGGTGAATCGATTCTCTCTGTTCCAGATGCTCTCGCCGTGCCGTAGCAGCACCAATGTCGCCATCGCCAGGCTCCCACAAAAAGCGGGCTTCCGCCGTATCGCGCCGCAACTCGGTGGCGGAAGTCAGGATGCGGCCCGGCGCTGATAGAAGACGCGTTTGACCATTTCGGCCGAAAACAGATAAACCGCCACGATCCCCAGCATGACGACAACGAAGCGTGCCGGCAAGGGTGTGAATCCGAGTACGCCGGCCAACCGGCTGTACGGAATAATCAGCGTGACTGCCACGATCGCGAACGTCGCCGCCTGGAGCATCCAGCCCGGCCGGCTGCGGAAGAACGGCCGTCGACTGCGGATGACGAGCACCACGAGCGCGGCCGAGAGCACCGATTCGACGAACCAACCCGTCCGGAACTGCTCCGGCGTCGCGTGCAGGATCAGCATCAGCACGCCAAACGTGAGAAAATCAAAGACCGAACTCAGGACACCAAACACGAGCATGAAGCGGCGGATGAAGCGGATATCCCAACGGCGCGGCTGATCGACGAGCTCTGGATCAACGCTGTCGGTCGCGATCGCCATCTCGGGGAAATCGGTCATCAGGTTCGTCAGCAGGATCTGTTTGGGCAGCAGCGGCAGAAACGGCAGGAACAGCGACGCGCCGGCCATGCTGAACATATTGCCGAAGTTGGCGCTGGTCTCCATATGCACTTACTTGAGCGTCTTCGCGAATGTCCGCCGGCCGGTAGTACAAGCCCGGAGTCCCGCGCGGGCAGCGTGGATGCCTCACCCGCGAATCAGCGACGGAGGGTTCAGGGTTCGGAGTTCAGCATTCGGTCTATGCCACTGCTTTCAAGCAGCGCGCTGCGGGACATATTGCGAGGTCACACCGCTCAAGAGCAGTGGCACACCCTCAGTGCCACCCCGCCGTACGGCGTGCGCTATCGGGAACCAACGCACCTTGTTCCGGAGTGCGACACGTCATATGATGGGGGCGGAGGTGCATCATGGCTCTGTACCGCGTTTTGATCGAGCAGGACGAGGATGGCGTGTTCGTGGCCGAGTGCCCGACTCTGCCCGGCTGCGTCAGCCAGGGAGCGACCCGCGACGAGGCCGTGACCAACATCAAGGACGCGATCGCCGGGTACCTCGAGAGCCTCCGCCAGCACAACGAGCCTATCCCGCCCTCGACCTGGGAAGCCACTGTGGAGGTACCGGCGTGAGCCGACTGCCCGTCGTCTCCGGCCAGGACGCCGTGCGGGCGTTCGCCAAGCTCGGGTACGCGGTCGACCATCAAACCGGCAGCCACATCATTCTGCGTCAGCAGAAGCCGCCACACCGGCGGCTGACCGTACCGAACCACCGGGAGATTGCCAAGGGTACGTTGCGGGCCCTGATTCGTCAGGCGGGCTTGACCGTGGACACGTTCCGCGAACTGCTCTGATCGGCGGCGAATTGCCTGGATGGGCGGCTCCATCGCCCGTGAAGCGGCAGGCGACGCACCAGGCCTCGGCCTGGTAACGCAGGACGAGTTGCTCAAAGGCCGCCAGGTCGCCGGCGCGGACGCCCAGCATCAACGGCTCATCGCCGGGCGTCGGCCGCGGACCGGGCTGTGCGAGATCGGAGGACATCCCGCCGATCGTAACCGACGCGGCGCCGTGTGCCACCCGCCCGACCGTTAGGTGTCTAACCCGAAGTTCCGTGCTTGGCGAGGCTGATTCTGCATTGAGATCAGGCCGTGCGGGCTCAAAAACGGCATTTCTGCGAGATCTGCAGACTACAAAAGGTAGTCATGTTTATTCCTATTATTCCCGTGCAAAGGCCGTAGTGCA